>NZ_JAJGZS010000039.1:0-34693 GCF_020806285.1 Shewanella sp. 10N.7 | reverse complement strand
ACTTTTTATGTAGAATAACTACACCACAAAGTCTCTGCCTTATATAAATGGCCAATAACTCGCTGCAAAAACAACCTTGAAAGATCAGCAGGCCCTAGTATTTTCAGTTTATTTTTTAAATGTAGATTCCTTTAATTTGCTGACTATTTGATGTTTATGTCAGTTTCAATTGCTCGTTGTTCTTGCTCTGATAACAAAAAGTGTTGCTGGATCAGTTGTCTGATCAATTTAGATTTAGCTGAATGACTACTCAAGCTCATGGCTGTTAATTGCTCAATTGCTGCTTCACTTAATGTAAATGTGGCTCTTCTGAACGGCTTTGGTTTCCCTTTGCTTGAATCTGCATTTAGCGGTTCATTGGCTTCGGTTAACGCAAATAATTGTTCCATTGCGTGTTTATTAGAATCATCGTGCGAAAGAGTATGGCGCTGTGGTTTCCCCATGGCATACAAGTTTGCTGCTTCAATAAAGTCATCAACCGACATCTGCGGCGAAAATTGTGCTTTACATGGCGTAACGTTTTTCTTGAGATCTGCTAGCCCCATAAGTCCCCCTCAGCTGCGTAACGTTTCCGGCATCATTATGTTGTTGGATAAGTTGTTCTGCATTCTCAACTTCCAGCAATTCGCAGGCAATATTGCGAATTTCGTTAGCTGCTTTTCCGCTAGGGTCTATTTCAATGACTGACAAACCAGATTCTTCACTGTCATCGTAAATGTTTCGGCTGTATGTGATTGCTTCAAGCACGTTGATATCGAAAGTGTTGCACACTTCTTTTGCTTCAAAAATTCGACCGGCTTGATTAGGTAAGCTTGGGCATTGGGTGATAACAAATGAAGCTTTCATTTTAGGATTAATCATCTTACAAGTTGCGATGATATCGTCCATGTGTTCAACGGTCTTTAAATCACGACGTTTAGGGCGTAATGGCATTAAGGCATGTGATGCCACTGAAAGTGTCGCACGAAGGGCTAAGTTATCTTGTCCGCCGCAATCGACAATGACGTAATCATAATGTTGCTCGAGACTAAGTAAGTCGTTGCGTATTTTTCCGTATAATTGCACGCAATTAATAGCAGGAAGTTCAGGATTATTGTTTCTTGCTTGGATCCAGTCTGACGTGGTTCTTTGTGGGTCACAATCAACCATGATAATGCTTGCTTTAGCATCTTTTGCGAGAAATACAGCGACATTTTGTGCAAGACAACTTTTGCCACTACCGCCTTTTTCTCCACCGACTAATATGATCATCTTTACATCTCCTGATGGGGCAACGAGAACCACTTTATAAACACTCGTTGCAGTAATACTTAGTCAAACTTTCGGTTAAACCTTAAGTAACATTTAACCTTTATGCTATTAACTTTATGTGGTGAGTTGTAACAGGTCAATTGGCGGTAAATTGACGATAAGGTCGTTTTGACTCGCAGGTGTCTTTTTGACTTATCAGCATTATTGGCGGCTTTTTGACTGATTGGTTTTTAGCCAAAGTTGGTTAGGTGAATTGGTTGATATTGAGTGGTTTAGGGCGTTAAAACATTGACGCTGTCATTTTGTGATTCAATTACACAGAAAAATGGATAGGCGAATAAGCTTATTTAATAGCTAAAAAGTATTATAGGGTTAGTTTATATTTCTAAATGTTATATTTAAAATGGAGATAAAAATGCAGTTATTAATGTGGATCTTCTCATGTAGCTTGTATAGCGTTAACCAAACAGCAATAATTTAGTGAGTTTGTTGCAGTAAACCTGAGCTGTATTAGCTCAAAACTGTGCTAATTCAAAGCTGTGCTAACTCAAAGCTGTATTTTTTCAAATCGATACTTGCTCAAATCGATACTCGCTCAAATATATTTTCGAGAATCTCTAAGCTGTAGGATGAGTTAATCGATTTCATTGGCGATTATCAAGCCAAATGAATATAGCCAAAGTATAATGTGATAAAAAATGTTGGAATATAATCTAGATGAATGAAGCACTACTTTTAGAAGCAATTAATCAAAAAATGCCATTTGGTAAGTATGCTGGCAGAAAACTATTGGAATTACCGGAACCTTATTTAGTCTGGTTTCATAGCAAAGGTTTTCCTGAGGGAAAATTGGGCGAGCAGTTAGCGTTAATGTATGAAGTGAAATTGAATGGCCTAGAAGAAATGCTGCAGCCATTACTTAAAAAGTGAGTTTGTCGTTTTATGTTAGTTGAGTATTAGATTATTTCAGCAGGCTTTTGGTCATATAAAAGCCATTAATGACTTGGTCTTTAGTGATTTGATAGCTTGGCTGCATTTGTTTAAAACCTTGCTTAAGGAAAAAGCCTTTCGATAAGTAAGATGCATCGACACTCAGTGATGTATAGCCTTGTGCTTGAGCCCATAATTCCAGAGTTTGATAAAGCCGATTTGCCAACCCTTGTCGCTGTAACAATGGCGATATATAAAGACTATCAATGTAGCCTCGATGATGAAAATCGGTTTCCACATTGATAACCCCCACGACATCCTCTGTTTCGCGTTGTTGAGTATCGCTGAGCATTACCCAGCTTTGACTGCGCTGCAATCTCAGTTGCCAGTGTTTTCTTGAGCGAGGGGCTGT
This sequence comes from Shewanella sp. 10N.7, assembly GCF_020806285.1. Lineage (NCBI taxonomy): Bacteria > Pseudomonadati > Pseudomonadota > Gammaproteobacteria > Alteromonadales > Shewanellaceae > Shewanella > Shewanella sp. 10N.7. The sequence continues at coordinate 32,100 of NZ_JAJGZS010000039.1, read as the reverse complement.
TGACCATGCGTTTAATTGCTCATGGCTATAGCGAGGATGGTCAATGTGTTGAACACTAAGGTGAACTAATTGACTGACTTTTTCAGCAAACTTTGGCTTAAACTGAACAATGGAAAAAAGGTTACTCATAGGTAGATTCGGATGTTGAGTTCATAAAATTATCACAAGGTTTAAATGTCATTATCAATGATCCACTGGAACATTTAACCAAAAAAAATCGGCTAATGATAATTAGCCGATTATGCGTTTATTTGAAACTAAAGCGAGTTATTTTTTCTCGATTTTGCCTACAAATAATAATTCTTCAAAGGTTTTGTTTAGCGTGCTGCTGGTGAAATCATTCATCCACATTTGCTCGTTCATGCTAACAGTGTCGCCTTTAGTAATGTCAACTTGTGGGCCAGCAGCCCAGAAAGTTTTGTCTTCACCTTTAACTTGTACGTAGGTGTAGCCACCGCTGTTCATTGTGTCTAATACTTCGCCTTGGTGCATGATACCAGCAGCCCAAGCTGAAGAAACACCTAATGCTAATGTTGCAGCCGCTGCTAATTTGATTAATTTTGCTTTCATGAAATTGTTTCCTATTTGATTAGGCTAATATTTGCAATGATTCAAGTCATGAATCCACATAAAGATACATTATTAAATCATGAAGCTAGCACAGGGTCTGTGATCAGCTGCAGATTTGTGAAGTCTACATTATCATAAATAATATTAATCTTGGCTAATGTATCGTTTTTCTTATGCATCTCTATTTTTAGTTAAGCTTAATTTTTAATGGCTCAATCTAAGGCTGTATTTTATCGATGGCTAATATAATACACATTAGGTTGTAATGGGTTTTCAATTAAATTGCCATGTTGAGATACAAAATCGACAAAGGCTTCTGGCAAGGTCATGGTGTGCAAATCTTGTTGCCAGTGCGCCTTGAGTAATGCGTCATAACCTTCTTTTCCTGCGGCGGTGTATGCACTTGAAACGCCGATATACAGCTTATCTTTATCTATCTCACTCCATTGCCCTTGTCGATATTCTTCGATAAGAGTAATGCGTTGATTTTTTTCTAACTTCCCATCGTAGAAGTATCTAATCCCATAAGTATACGGAAAGCTGCCAGCACCTGTGCCAGTGACGCCATTGTTAGTGGCAGCATTAATCGACGACTCTAGCACTTGATATAAGTATTGGCCTTGGATTTGGTATTTAACTAAAGGCAGCTCAAACGGTAATATTCGTCCGAGTACATCAGCGACGGATAAGTTACCTTTATTTAATGATTGCCTTACGCCGCCTGCATTATGTAATGCAAAGTCTAATTCTGGTTCAGATAATTTAGTGGCTTTATACATACTACGGCACACCCAAGGCGCGATTTCACTGCCATGGGGGAAGTGTTTGCTGGGCAGGCGAGTGTGGATCAAATCTCGTGGGATATGGGCGAGTACTTGCTCTTCGAGGGCGTTTAACGCAGGGCGATAATCCCGCATAATAGTGTCGTGTACTGCTTGATTAGCTTCATCGCCTAATACGCCAGAGTGAGATTGTAATTGTTTGGTCACTTTGGCAATCTGTTCTGGCGTGATTTGCTTAGCCGCGTTCGCCTCAATTGGGATTAATGAAACTTCCACCTGCTCATCGAGCATAAAGTAGTTATCGCCATTAATGGCAGTACACTTGCCTTGAACGTCAAACTCTATTTCAGCAAGCCCCAACACTTCCGCATATTTACTAGCGTGAATGATAGGGGTGTGATTTATCACTTCTGCGTATTCTGTGTGGCTTAAGCCTAAGTCACTAAAATTGCCTTGCAGTGTGTGAGAGTGACCACCAACAATAACACTGATTCCGTCAACTTTTTCGGCTAACTCACGGTCTTGGTCCAGCCCTAAGTGGCTTAATATGACAATGTGGTCAATACCTTGCTGTTTCAACATAGTCACGGTGTTGACTGTAGTATCAATAGCGTTAATAAAGTGAGTGTCGGGGTCGGGTCTTGCAATTAATGGCATTTGATCAAGGGTGATACCGACAATGGCAATTTTTTTGTCATAGAAAGGTTTTAACAGCACCTTGGCGCACTTTAACTGCGGATCATAATCAAGCAACATGGGATGGTCTTTTAATCGACCTTCCTTATCGGTGACTTCCTGACTTAAATCCATATTGCCAGCTAATAGTGGAAATTCAATTCGATTTAAGAAGGCTAAAACCGGGCTATTACCCGCATCAATTTCATGATTACCCAACACCATGGCATCAGGGTTTAACATATTTAATAAGTGCGCATTGGCAGCACCTTTAAACTCGCGAAAATATAACGTGCCCTGAAAGCTATCACCGCCATGAAGAAATAAAAATGCTTGTTGGTCATCGTGGGCTTTTTTTCTGGCAGTTTCTATTTGGTAACAGAGGCGAGCATAACCACCCGTTTTGGTTTCAGCTTGATACTCTTGGCCATCAACTGACAAATTAAATTTAATTTTGCTTGGCTCGAAATTTGAGTGGGTATCATTGATATGAGCGAGCGATAGCGTGTAATTTTTCGGCATCATTTCCTCTATATTTACAAGGGAGAAAGATTGTAGGAGTCCCTTGCTAGGTTACAAACTCGACTCTGTTCGTTTTCACCTGTGATGTACGCAGTAAAGATATTTTTTGGTCAAAAAAGGGAGCAATGCTCCCTTTATATTTGAATCAATGTTTGTATAAAAGCCATTTTATGTCGTGTTTATTTACAGCTTTTTATCACTCGATTTATTATCTCTAGTAAGTGGTTCACTGACAGGCATGACAAGAGGCTTCTTGTTTTGTTGAGCACCTTGTTTGGCTTGTTCAGCGACCATCGTATCTTGTTTAGAGAACTCACCATCATCAGACAATACAATGCCTTTATGCTTCATGCGAGTGCTCCATAACTTACGAGCTAATTGTTGCATATCAGTGACGGGGTCATTGGAGTCGACAATCTCCAAGCCTAGTAAGGATTCAACAATATCTTCTAAGGTAACAATACCTTCACCAGAACCATATTCATCAACAATCATGGCAATTTTGGTATTGCGCTTAATCATTAATTCGAAAATCGGTAATATCTTAGCCGTCTCTGGTATCACTAGCAGGTTCTTTTTCAATACACCGATAGATTCCTTAGGCGTATATCGTTCTGCTTGGATGATATTATTACGGTTAACGTAGCCGATAATATTATCTGGGTCATCCTGATATACCGGAATTCGGGTAAAAGGCTTAGCTAAGAATTGCGTGACAAATTCACCTTGAGATAAATGTATCGGTAATTTGAACATCACAGTTCTTGGGGTCATGATTGCAGATACTGGCATTTCTTTCACTGAAAGCATTTGCGTTAAAATCGCAGATTCTTGCTTGTCTAGCTCACCTGATTGGCGGCCAATTTCTGCCATCGCACTCATTTCTTGACGGATATATTGTCCTTCGTCGCCTTTACCCATTAACTTTGTCACTTGTGATGACATCCAAATTAACGGTTTAGTGGCTCTTTCCATCCACACTAAAATGAGCGAAACCGGAGAGGCTAAAGAGCGCCAATAGTTTGCACCTAATGTTTTCGGAATAATTTCAGAAAAGAATAAAATCAAGAAGGTAAGCACACCAGAGAATACGCCGAGCATTTCATCACCAAAAACTTTTGCTGCCTGTGCGCCTGCTACTGCAGCGCCGACGGTGTGAGCTATGGTGTTTAATGTCAGAATAGAAACCAGTGGTGATTCCACATTTTGTTTCTGTTTATCAAGCCGTTTTGCAGCTTTTGGATTAGTTTTTGCCAAGTTGGCAATGTAACTAGGGGTAACAGACAGTAATACCGCTTCAAAAACACTACAAAGAAATGAGATTGCAATGGCGATAAATACTATAATGATAAGAGTTATCATAAAGGTGGAATTACACCTCCATATGGCAGACCAATATTAGTCCACGGAAATTTTAGCACAGTCGTGAAAGTATCAAAGCTTTAATGCAGTGACACTGGCGAAATTTTGTAAGGATCTGTATAATTCGCCGCCCGCTAGCAGGTTTTAGGTTTTTTTGAGGTTAGACAACATGAGTGAAAAAAAGATCAATTTATTGGATCTTGATCGAAAGGCAATGAGAGCGTTATTCACCGAAATGGGCGAAAAACCGTTCCGTGCTGATCAATTGATGAAATGGCTTTATCACTTTGGTGTTAGCGACTTCGAAGAAATGAACAACATTAACAAAGCATTACGCGCTAAATTATCGCGTAAGTGTGAAGTGGTTGCGCCAGAAATTGCCAGTTTCCAAAAGTCAGATGATGGCACGATTAAGTTCGCTATTAATGTAGGCCAAGGCCAAGAAGTTGAAACGGTTTATATACCTGAAGAAGACAGAGCGACTTTGTGTGTATCATCGCAAGTGGGCTGTGCACTAGAATGTACTTTCTGTTCAACAGGTCAGCAAGGCTTCAACCGTAACTTGACCGTGGCTGAAATCATCGGACAAGTTTGGCGTGTATCAGAATTTTTAGGTTTCCATAAAGATACCGGTGACCGTCCTATCACTAACGTTGTGATGATGGGCATGGGTGAGCCGTTATTGAATTTAGCCAACGTCATCCCTGCGATGGACATCATGCTGGATGATTTTGGTTTTAGCTTATCAAAACGCCGCGTAACATTATCAACTTCAGGTGTGGTACCCGCGCTTGATAAGTTAGGTGATGCGATAGATGTTGCACTTGCAGTAAGTATTCATGCACCAAATGATGAATTGCGTGATGTGTTAGTGCCAGTGAATAAGAAGTACCCATTAGAAGAGTTTCTTGCGGGTATTCGTCGCTACTTAACCAAGTCAAATGCCAACCGTGGGCGCGTGACCGTAGAATATGTCATGCTAGATCATATCAACGACAGCACAGACCAAGCACATGAACTGGCTAAGTTGATGAAAGATACACCGTGTAAAATTAACTTAATTCCATTTAACCCTTACCCTGGGTCACCATATGGTCGCTCTTCTAATTCTAGGATTGACCGTTTCTCGAAAGTATTGATGGAATATGGGTTAACCGTAATTGTACGTAAGACTCGCGGAGACGATATTGATGCTGCTTGCGGTCAATTAGCGGGTGATATTCGTGACCGAACTAAACGTATGGCGAAAAAACGCATGCAAGAAAGTGCTATTTCGGTCACAATGGATTAACTCTTTGTTTGTATAGATTAATAGGCGTAAGAAGTATGCACGGATTGCCGAAGTTTTTATTTATTGTTGCCTTATCATTACCTTTAGTGGGTTGTGTTACAGAAAGAACGTATAGTGGTACAGATATTCCAGTTTCTGAAAGGACATTGGATAAAACTTCAGCTGCGAAAGAAAGAATGCAGCTTGGTTTGACCTATTTAAAACGTGGCAACATGGAACAGGCAAAGTTTAATTTGAATCGTGCAGTTGATTATGCACCGCAACTAAGCGCAGTGCATACCGCTATGGCTTATTACTATCAAACCGTTGATGATGTAGTACGCGCAGAAGAATCTTATCGCAAAGCCATTAACACCAGCGATGCTACGGGTGATGCGATGAACAACTTTGGCGTGTTTTTATGTCAACAAGATAAATTCAGTCAAGCCGAAGTCATGTTTAAAAATGCGATTGAAGCAAAAGAATATACCCGCACCGCATCAAGCTATGAAAATTTAGGTGTGTGCAGTCTTTCTGCTGGTGAACCTGAAAAGGCTAAGCAGTACTTTGAAAGTGCATTGCGTTACGATCCAAGAAGACAATCTACATTGATGGAGCTGATTGATTTAGCTATCGCAGAAAGTGATTATGATGCGGCTAAAACCAATTTACAGCGGTTTCATCGTGTGGCGCAGCAAACGCCTGAAAGTTTAGCTTTAGGAATTAAAATATCGCGTGAGTTAGCAGATGATGAAGCGCTTCAACGCTATGGCATTACGTTAATCGCCAAATATCCTGCTTCAGAACAAGCGAAAGAATACAGGGCTACTTTGCATTAATGACAAATAATAAAAACGAAAACACCCATACAGATGGGAATGATGCTGACCAAATTGACTTACTAGAAGAAGTCTCAACCGCTGGGATGCTGTTACGGACAGCGCGTGAAGCAAAAGGCTTATCAGTTGAAGCCGTAGCAACACAGCTACATTTACGTCCTGGCATCATTGAAGATATTGAAAACGATAACTTTGATAATATTGCATCGGCAACTTATGCGCGCGGCTATGCAAAAAATTATGCAAAATACGTTGAGGCAGATGCTAATGCTTTGCAGCAATGTCTTGCCCAACAATTACCAGACGAAACAGCGGCAATGCAAAGTTTTTCTCGTAAGACGACTCGTGAAGCTCGTGATAGTCGTTTAACGATAGTAACTTACTTAATCATTTTTGCATTACTCGCACTGTTAGTGGTTTGGTGGGTACAAAAAGATTCATTACTCAGTGGGATTGATTTATCAAAACCTACCGCTGAAGAAGTTGCTGCGGCGAGTGTCACTGAGGTAATTCAAACTGAAGATTTATTAGAGCCAGAAATTGACCCTAAACTGGCTTATGTGGAACCGTCAGCGAATGAATCTGATATAGAGAACAATATTCAAGCTTTGACAACCTCCTTGGATAATGCGCAAGACAATGTCGACGAGACTTTGCAATCTGCCAGTGCATTAACTTCTGACGCAGCAGCAGAGCTTGCCAATGAACCTGTAGTTTCAAATGAACCTGTGATTTCAAATGAAACAGATGCACTAGCTGCAAATGACGCATTGAGCATGAGTTTTACAGCTGATTGTTGGGTTAACGTGGTTGATGCAACCGGTAAAACACTGGTTGATGGCGTTAAAGGTTCAAGCAGAATTGTTGAAGCTAAAGGCGTTGCACCGTTCAAGCTTATTTTAGGTGCCCCGCAAGTTGTAACGATTAAATTTAATGGCGAAGACATCAGTTTAGCTGATTTCTCCGAAGGCCGTGTGGCTAGGTTAACCTTACCTAGAGTGTAATGTTAATTGTAATTAAGTAAGCAGTAGAGCAACAGATTATGTATAACGAATCTCCTATTATTCGCCGCCCTTCAAGCCGTATTTATGTTGGCGATGTTCCTATCGGTGATGGTGCGCCTATCGCAGTTCAGTCGATGACGAACACCAAAACGACTGACGTTGAAGCGACTGTGGCACAAATTCGTGCACTTGAAAAAGTAGGTGCAGACATTGTTCGTGTCTCAGTTCCTACAATGGATGCAGCTGAAGCATTTAAGTTGATTAAACAAAGTGTCAATGTTCCGCTTGTTGCAGACATTCACTTTGATTACCGAATCGCACTTAAAGTGGCTGAATATGGGGTTGATTGTTTACGTATTAACCCTGGCAATATCGGTAATGAAGAACGCATTCGTAACGTTGTGGAATGTGCGCGTGATAAAAACATTCCAATTCGGATAGGGGTAAACGGTGGTTCATTAGAAAAAGATCTAATGGATAAATACCATGAGCCGACACCTGAAGCTTTACTTGAATCAGCAATGCGCCATGTGGATATTTTAGACCGTCTTAATTTTGACCAGTTTAAAGTCAGCGTAAAAGCCTCTGATGTGTTTTTAGCGGTTGAGTCATATCGTTTACTGGCCAAACAAATCAAGCAACCATTGCATTTAGGCATAACCGAAGCGGGCGGAGCGCGTGCGGGTTCGGTTAAATCTGCAGTTGGTTTAGGCATGTTACTGGCTGAAGGTATTGGTGATACTTTACGTATTTCGTTAGCAGCGGATCCTGTTGAAGAAATTAAAGTGGGCTTTGATATCTTAAAGTCGCTACGAATCAGAAGCCGTGGTATTAACTTCATTGCGTGTCCATCATGTTCTCGTCAAGAGTTTGATGTGATCAATACTGTTAATGCACTTGAGATGCGCCTTGAAGACATTACCACAGCAATGGATGTTTCTATCATTGGCTGTGTGGTAAATGGCCCTGGTGAAGCATTAGTTTCAGATATTGGTTTAACCGGTAGCCATGGTAAAAGTGGTTATTATGATGACGGGAAACGTCAAAAAGAGCGCTTTGATAACAATGATTTAGTGGATTCGTTAGAAGCTAAGATTCGTGCGAAAGCAGCGATAATGCAAAACAGAATCGATATTAAAGACGCAACAGAATAAGTTTGTTTTAGACAACAATTACACCTTACCAGCGATGGTAGGTGTTTTTTTGTGTAAGGCATGTAGATTAATTTAAGTCCTCGGTCATCGATTTTAAATCGAACAAAACGATTTTATTTTGAACACGATACGACGGCGAGTTAACACAAGTAGGCAAAACGTGGCTAAACAGATCCAAGCAATTCGCGGAATGAATGACATTCTGCCAACGCAAAGCCCATTATGGCAAAAAGTAGAATCGGTTATCCGTTCTACTGTGAGCGCATACGGCTATAGCGAAATTCGTACTCCGATTGTTGAATCAACCGATCTTTTCAAACGTTCAATTGGTGAAGTGACCGATATCGTTGAAAAAGAAATGTACACCTTTGCAGATCGTAACGAAGACAGCTTAACCTTACGTCCAGAAGGTACCGCTTCTACCGTACGTGCTGGTAATGAGCATGGCTTACTTTATAACCAAGAGCAGCGTTTATGGTACATGGGCCCTATGTTCCGCCATGAACGTCCTCAAAAAGGTCGTTACCGTCAATTCCACCAGTTTGGTGTTGAAGTGTACGGCATTCCAAGTGCAGATATTGACGCTGAAGTATTAATGCTTTCAGCGCGTCTTTGGGAATCATTTGGGATTACTGAACACGTTAAGTTAGAGCTAAATACGTTAGGCGATCCAGCTGAGCGCGCTGCTTACCGTGATGCATTAATTGCGTTTCTTGAGCAACATAAAGAGCAGCTTGACGAAGATTCACAGCGCCGTATGTACTCAAACCCACTGCGCGTTTTAGATTCTAAATCTCCACAAGTTCAAGCTTTGTTAGCCGATGCGCCAGCATTGATGGAGTACTTAGGTGAAGAGTCGAAAACACATTTTTCAACCTTATGTGAACTCTTAGACGCTGTTGGAATCCAATACACAGTTAATCCTCGCCTTGTTCGTGGATTAGATTACTATAACCGCACTGTTTTCGAGTGGGTGACGGATAGCTTAGGCTCTCAAGGCACTGTTTTAGCAGGTGGTCGTTATGATGGACTCGTCGGCCAATTAGGCGGTAAAGATACGCCAGCAGTTGGTTTTGCAATGGGTCTTGAACGTATTGTATTACTGCTAGAAACCCTTGAACTAAACAAAGATGTTGCCCCAGTTGTTGACGTTTATGTCACAGCAATGGGTGAAAACTGTTTAGTTGAAGCAATTAAAATTGCACAAGAGTTGCGTCAAAGCCTGCCACAGCTTAAAGTCATGAGTCATTGTGGTGGCGGTAACTTTAAAAAGCAGATGAAGCGTGCTGATAAAAGTGGTGCTGAGTATGCATTAATCATTGGTGAGAACGAAATTGAGAACCAACAGGTTGCAGTTAAGCCATTGAGAAATAAGAACGAACAACTTTTGGTTGCCCGAGATGATTTGGCGACCACGATTAAATCATTATTTTAATATTAGCTGATAGCTAATAAACAGAACTGAATAGAAAGGGGAAGTGCGCGTGGATATTTATAGCACAGAAGAACAACAAGTAGATGCTATTAAGCAGTTCTGGAAAGATTACGGCAGCTCAATCATTGTAGGTGCGGTAGTAGGTCTAGGTGGATTATACGGTTGGAATTACTATTCTGACGTAAAAATTGAAAATGCTGAAGCAGCGTCTGAAGCATTCCAAAGCATTACTGCTAATAGTACAGACAGCACAGCTGTGATGGCTGCAGTAAGCGACTTTGGTCAGCAACATGATCAACAAGGTTATCAAGCATTGCTTGAACTAATGTCTGCTAAAGCGGCTGTTGAAGCTGGTGAGCTAGATAAAGCTGAAGCAGCCTTCACTAAAATTATTGCAGCTAACCCAGGTGCTTCACTAGCATCTTTAGCAACGATACGTTTATCACGTATTCAAGCTGAGCAAGGTAACTTAGGCACTGCATTAGCAACTTTAGAACAAGTGAATGATGAAGCGTTCAATGCGCAACGTGACGAGTTAAAAGGCGACTTCTTAGTGCGTCAAGGCGACATGGATAAAGCAAGATCTGCTTATCAAGCAGCGGTAGATAATGGCGGCACGTTATCAAGCCCTGCTCTACAAATGAAGCTAGACAATTTAAACAAGGCATAAGGAATTAGCCGAATGAAGTCTTTATGCAAAACCTTGCTAGCTGCGGGCTTAAGTGTCGCTATGCTATCTGCTTGTTCTTCAAGCGATAATGAAGAAGAAGTTGTAACAGAACTAACTGAAATCCAAGCAACAGTATTTCCTGAGGTAAATTGGGAAGTCAGCGTAGGCAATGGTGTGGGTGATTACTACTCACAACTTAAACCTGCTGTTTTTTATGGTCACGTCTATGTGGCTGATCGTAACGGTACTGTTATCGCGTACGATCAAGAAACTGGCAAGGTCGCTTGGCGTAAAGATTTAGCGTCAGAATTTAAAGATACTGCGCTAGCTAATACCAGACAAGCCCGTATTGCTGCAGGCGTAACCGTTGGCCGTAATAAAGTCTTTATTGGTGGCGAGTCAGGATTGCTTGTAGCGCTTGATGCTAAAACCGGTGAAACGGCTTGGCATGCTATTGCAAGCGGCGAATTATTATCATTGCCAACAGTGTCTGAAGATTCAGTCGCTGTGCATACCAGTGATGGTAACTTTGAGTCATTTTCAATTGAAGATGGCAGCAAGTTATGGACTCATGAAATGCAACTACCAAACCTAACCCTTCGCGGTACAGGTTCAGCGGCATATGACTCAGGTGGTTTCTTCTTAGGGACTGCTGATGGTAAAATATCAGTTATTGTTAAAAATAACGGTCAAGTGGCTTGGGAACAAGCTGTGTTTACTCCAACTGGCGGTAACGAGTTTACTCGTATGGCTGATGTGGATATGACACCGTTAATTTTGGGCGATAATTTATACGCGGTAAGTTACAATGGTAACTTGGTGTCAATGGAGCTTAGAACGGGTCGTGTTGTTTGGACACGTAAGTACTCAAGCTTTAATGAACTCGCCGCAGCAGGGGTTGGACTTTATGTCGTTGATGACCATAGTCGTATTTACTCAGTAGATAGACGAAATGGTTTAGAACTTTGGAGTAATACTACGTTAACAAACCGTGGTTTAACTTCTCCTGCAGTTATTGGTTCTTATATTGTTGTAGGTGACTTTGAAGGTTATCTGCACTTTATCGATCGCAGCACTGGCGAAGTCGCTGGTCGAGTTGAGGTTGATAGTGATGGTTTATTCTCGCAGCCGGTAGTGGCTGGAGACAAAGTTTATGTGCAAGGTCGCAGCGGGAAGCTAGCTACTGTAATCCTGCCATAAATTAACCAGTAAACCTTATTAGAGCCCCTGGAAGTGTGTTCCGGGGGCTTTTTATTTAAAAGTTTTTAGAGGCAAAATCATGATCCCTGTAGTGGCCCTGGTGGGGCGACCTAATGTTGGTAAGTCAACTTTATTCAACCGTCTTACTCGCACAAGAGATGCGCTTGTCGCCGATTTTCCTGGTTTAACACGTGACCGTAAATATGGTCGTGCGTTTTTATCTGGTTACGAATTTATTGTGGTTGATACTGGTGGTATCGATGGCACTGAAGAAGGGATCGAAACCAAAATGGCTGAACAGTCGCTTGCTGCGATTGAAGAAGCTGATGTCGTATTATTCTTAACTGATGCGCGCGCAGGTCTTACTTCTGCTGACTTAGCGATTTCAGAACATTTACGTAGCCGTGATAAAACCACCTTTGTTGTTGCCAACAAAGTTGATGGTATTGACGCTGATTCAGCTTGCGCTGAGTTTTGGTCGCTTGGTTTAGGTGAAGTTTATCAAATGGCAGCTGCGCAAGGCCGCGGCGTGACCAATATGATTGAATATTCACTGGCTCCTTATGCTGAAGCGATGGGTATTACTCGTCAAGATGCTGATGAAGACGGTGAAGAAGTTCGTGAATACACCGAAGAAGAAGCCGAAGCGGAGCAAGAGCGTCTACAAAACTTACCGATTAAACTTGCGATTATTGGCAAGCCTAACGTGGGTAAATCAACGCTGACTAACCGTATTTTAGGTGAAGAACGTGTTGTGGTTTACGATGCACCGGGTACAACTCGTGACAGCATTTACATTCCAATGGAACGTGAAGGTCGTGAGTATGTGTTGATCGATACAGCTGGTGTTCGTCGCCGTGCAAAAGTACATGAAGTTATCGAGAAGTTCTCGGTGATTAAAACGTTGAAAGCGGTTGAAGATTCTAACGTAGTATTGCTAGTGATTGATGCGCAAGATGGTATCTCTGAGCAAGATTTAGGCTTATTAGGTTTTGCATTGAATGCGGGCCGCGCAATCGTCATTGCTGTGAATAAATGGGATGGCCTTGACCAGTCATTTAAAGAAAGTGTTAAGAGTGAATTAGATCGCCGTTTAGGCTTTATTGATTTCGCCCGTATTCACTTTATTTCAGCATTACACGGAACTGGTGTTGGTCACTTGTACGAATCTATTGAAGAAGCGTATGACAGTGCGACACGTCGTGTGAGTACGTCAATGCTGACGCGTATTATGCAAATGTCACAAGATGATCATCAGCCACCATTAGTACATGGTCGCCGTGTTAAGCTTAAATATGCCCATGCTGGTGGTTACAATCCGCCAATCGTTGTCGTGCACGGTAACCAGGTGAGTAAGTTACCTGACTCATACAAACGCTACATGATGAACTATTTCCGTCGTTCATTAAAAGTGGTTGGTACCCCAATTCAGATCCGCTTCCAAGAAGGTGCGAATCCGTTCGAAGGTAAAACCGAAAAGCTGACTATTAGCCAAGAGCGTCGTCGCAAACGTGCTATGAGCCACATTAATACTCGTAAAAAGTCACAGTCTTAATTAAAAAGGTCGTTGACACTAAAAGTGCGATGACTTTTGACTGATTAAAAAAGCCTGAATTTAAAAAATTCAGGCTTTTTTGTTTTTAGCAGATGTTAGTTAAAAACAACTGTGGCGGTATGACACCTTATCTGGCTTTCTGTTTAGGTGCAGATGAACGAGTTGATGACTTATGCTGCGTTGTTCTATTGCTCACATTTCTAGTACTCACATTTCTGTTAGTCATATTTCTATTATTCATATTTCTATTACTGCTGCTCTTATTTGTAGATGTATGCTGTCTAGATGAGTACTGCTTTGACGACACATGATTTTGCGTTGTCCTCGCTTTAGACGAGCTATTGCTAGCGCGTTGACTATATTGTCGACTCTGATTGTTGTGATTATTCGCTTTGCTAATGGCTTTGTTATTCGCATAGTGATTCGTCGACTTATTCTTTTGAACGTTATGATTAACCTTGTGGTTTGATTTACTGTAAGTGCTTTTGTTATTTACAGCATGACGTTTATTGTCTTTTAACGCTTTGTTGACTCGATTGTGCTGCGAATGCTTTGTGTTTGCAGGCATATGCGAAGGCTTGTTCACTGAGCTATGCACTATTTTTGTCTTGTTATAGCGTTTTTTATCGTATCGATGGCTGACTTTAGGCGCTTTATAAGCGACACCTCGGCGATGCGCGGGTTTATGCTTCCATCGTTGTGAACCACTGCTATAAGCAATTTTATGTGGTTTGCGGTAATAACGCGTATTACGATGATTAACCACTACGACACGGTGATGTGACCAATGCACAGCACCAAAGAAGTAGTTAAAGTTTATGTAAACACTTGGCCCCCAATATATTGGACGGTGTGGGCGATAATAAGCGTATGCTGGATAATGCCAGTAAACAGGCGGGTATGCATGCCAGCGCCAGTGACCGTAAACCACTCTTGGGTCGTACACTGGAACATAAATGACTTCAGGCTTGGCAGGCTCAATAATGATCTGTTTCTCGACACGGGTAACTGTCATGTTATCCATATCATTAAAGCTATCTGCTTCGTCAGCTTGCTGCCTAAGCGCCTGAACACTGGCAAGCACAATAGCTTCATCTTGCAAGAAAGCTTCACCGAGCTCTTGAGTCCAATCTAAATCTTCATTGAGTTTTTCAAGTACGGTAGGAAAAGCGACAAGGGCAGTGACACTGGGATCCCAATCTTGCTGTTCAGCCTGCTGCATTTTTTGACTGCTACTTAAACTGCTATTTTGTTGCTCCCAACGACGGGCCTGAACGATTTCAAGCGGATACGTTGCTGCAATTAAAATGTGCGTCAATAAGCTGTCTGGGTAAAGTGCAATAGGCGCAAGCATTTGCGCTAACTGCGCTTCAGAAAGCTGAGACTGCTCAAATTGAGCGTCGTTATTGCCATTGGAATGGCTATCAACAGCTAACGCTGCTGGTGACAGTAAGCACAGGCTCATGAGCCCAGCTTTTAATAGTTTATTGGGGATAGATAATAATGTCATTTTATCTCCATGTACCAAACATCGGTACTTTACGAATGTTAGGGATAGAATAACTAAGTGAAAATGAACACAAGATGAAAGTGTATTAGATAGGGCTAACTAAATGAGATAATCTTTTAGTCGCTATTTAGCCAATTAAATGGATGAAGACTTAATGGCGAAAGGTGACTGTAAATTTTGCGCCGCCATACTGCTCTGATTGAGCAACTGTTAACTCACCTTGGTAGCTATTAACCAAGTCTTGAACGATGGCTAGACCAATGCCATGTCCTTGATTGTAGGTGTCAGCGCGAATACCACGCTCAAAAATATTTTGGCGCTGCACTTCAGTTAAGCCATTACCATCATCTTCAATGATAAAACTTAAGCTGGAGTCAGTTTTTGTTACCGATAAACAAACCTGCGTTTTAGCCGCCTTACAAGCATTATCGAGCAGATTACCCAGCAGTTCATGTAAATCCGCTTCTTCGCCTTTAAATACCAGTTTAGCAGGGGCTTGATAGTCGATATCAATGTGTGACTGTTGATATATCTTAGCTAAGGTTCTAATTAATTTGCTGGCTACATCATCAATGCTAACCCCTAAATGCCATGCTTGATTGGCACTGGATTTAGCCTTGTTGAGCTGATAACTAATGATGTTATTAATATTATTTGCTTGCTCTTTAGAGTCAGGACTTAAGTCCGTTTGGCTTTGCAGCACGGCTAATGGCGTTTTTAAACTATGAGCTAAGTCGGCTAACGCATTTCGGTAGCGCTGGCGCTGAAGTTGCTCTGTGTTTAGCAATACATTGAGTTGTTTTGCGACAGCATTTAACTCGTTGGGGTAATGTTGATTTAATCGTGTTTGTTGGCCTTGCTCTACTAATGCTAGCTCTTTCGTGAACTGGTTTAATGGCTTTAATGTCCAGAATAACCAAATAGCCTGAACCAAAGCCAATACAATCATGAGCACGATAAGCCAAGTCCAGAGAGTGGTGCTGAACTCACTCACTTGCTGTTGATAGTCAGCGTCATCTTTAACAATATGTACTGTGATTGACAGGGGGGGTTCATTGGTTTCAAAGCTAACACTAAAGCTATACACAACATGGTTATTGTTGCTGTTACCAGCTAAGTCATCAAAACGAACTTGGGTGAGCTGGCCTTGGCCCATTGGAGGTGCTGGCAGTAATAATGCTGTTGATTGATTCGTGGGTAAATCTAAGCCTAGAAAAGATTCTGAGTGCCAAACCAGTTTATCTTCTGAAGATATAAGGGCATACAAGCCAGAGCCAATCACATTAAATTGGTTTTCTAATAGATAATTGGGCATGACGACGTGTTCATCTTTGACTTCAGCGACAGCTAACACTGAATAAACATAAGCGCGTAACTGGTTATTAATCGATTGGGTAATTTGATGTTGGAAAGCACCATTAACTGTGATGCCAATTAGCGGGAGTAATACCAAAATCAACAACAGACCGCTGAGCATTAATCTGATTTTTAATGAATTAATCCCGCCAATAAAATTTGACCTTGCTTGCTTGTTAAGCCATTGGGTTTTGAATGTGCTCAGCCAATTCATGACGACTAGCCTGCAGCTAATTGTCGCAGGCGATACCCTTGACCGCGCAAGGTTTCTATCAGTTTATATTCACCGTCAGGATCGAGCTTTTTGCGCAGACGGCGGATAAACACTTCAATGACATTTGAGTCTAAGTCGAAGTCTTGATCATAGATATGTTCAATCAAGGTGGGTTTAGAAATGACTTCGCCTTGATGCAGCATGAAGTATTCAAATAATTTAAACTCTGAACTACTGAGAATAATGGGGTTTTGTAAATGCATTAGCTCAAGGGTGCGAGTATTGAGGCTAAATGGTCCGTTAGTCACTGTCGGGCTAGCTTTTCCCACTGAACGGCGTATCAATGCATTTAAACGGGCAACAAGCTCTTCAGGTTGAAACGGCTTAGTAAGGTAATCGTCAGCGCCAGAGTCTAGCCCAAGTACCTTGTCTTGCCAGCCGTCTCTAGCGGTTAAAATAAGGATTGGGTAATCAATTTGCTTTTGACGAAGTTGCGTAATTAGGCTCAAACCATCAATTTTAGGTAAGCCGACATCGATAATCGCGGCGTCATATTGATACTCTGTTGCTTGAAATAAGCCATCTTCACCGTCAGATGATATATCGACGCTGTAATTAGCGGCTTGTAAATGCTCAGTAAGGTTTCTCTGTAAGCCTAAATCATCTTCTACTAACAATATTCTCATGGCTAATTCCTTGAAATTGAACCGGTACGCGCATTAACGGTGGCATAAAACACCATGCCATTATTAGAGAGTAATTTAATTCGGTAGCCCGTTGAATTACCCACTTTTGTCGATTGCACTGATAGCACTTTTGCAGAGTATTGTCGTTTGGCGATTTGCGCCGCTTGTGAAGAACTCTTCACTGCTAAAGATTGGGATTTACCTGAACCGCCTTTGGCTTTGTTATTAAACCCAGGGTGACCAATATTTACTGAAGAGCTGATTGAAATAGCACTGCTGAGATTAGTAATAACTGACATAGGCGCAGCCTGAACCGACCCCATTGTTATTGAAAACAATAGAAACGATAGCAGGGAAATGCATAATCTCTTGTTTAATTTGCTCATTATCAGCGTCCACATCAATATTTATCTTTAAAATCAGTTATCAGTGTAAAAGATCCCTTTCAATATAGAAACATCTGCATCGATGAATATCAATTGCTTTGGTATTCGCTCAAAGTATGGATTGGTTTATATGAATAGAAGATGAATAGCTTGCAGTGGCGCAGCTGCTGGTTATTTATGTCAGTCATTTTTTATCTGAGTCATTTTTATCTGAGTCATTTTTATCTGAGTCATTTTTATCTAAGTCACTTTTTATCTGCGACATTGTTTATCTAAGTCAATTTCATGTCAGTCATTTTTCGTGTTCAGCTTGCATTCATTTTGATTCCTTTTAAATAACAACTCATCAATAACAAGCTTTGAGTGATTAAGTGCAATTTACTCTTGCGGTTAAATCTGAATGAGAGGGAATACAAAATGGATATTAAATTGATAACGCAAAACCGTTTCAGTCAGGTGATTAGTGTTTTTACTAAAGTGAGTTGCGCATTAATGCTAACGCTTGCGCCGACTGCGTACGCTGACGAATATGAGCAAGACATGATTGTTGTCAGTGAGGGGAGGCAAGTTAGTGGTGCTGCCTCTTTAAGTGATCCAGCAGGTAAAGCATCATTATCACCTGAGCAAAAACAAACCTTGCTGCAATTGATTGCGGATGAGAAAGCCAAACGCAAATCTGATGCGGCGCAAGGAAAACCATTACCAAAGCGTGCAACGCGCGAGCACATTACAAGTTTACGCCAAGCTGGGCAGTTATCTGTCAATGCATTACACAGTGTCAACCAAGCGCCTCAAGCACTTTCCAAATTAGAAACTTCAGTAAATGAAGTTACAACAGATGCAGCAACAACTCATGCAGCAACAACCAATACAGTAACAACAAATAACAGCATTGAAAGTCAGTCATCCAATAGCAAATTATTAACTAATCACGTATCGCAGCAGTCTATTATTGGTTATCGCGATTTTGATATTTATGAGGCTTATAGCCGTCTATTTGATGATTTTGATGAAGATGGTTTTTATCAAACTTTTAGCGTGACCTTTGATGCAGATGTCTATGGTTTTACCCAAGGTGAGCCTGCTAATGTTTATGCTGAGCTGTATTTAAGCCGAAATGGTGGTCCATGGGAGCATTATTACTCTACCGAAGTGTTTACCATTTATGGTGATGCCACCGATGATGATTATGAAGTGCTGACAACCTTAGCGCAGGGATACAAAACTGATTATTACGATGTCCTTATCGATTTATATGAGTTTGGCTATGAAGATATTGTCGCGACATTAAGTGCAGATGAGTCTGATGGTTTATATGCCTTACCACTAGAAAGTAGTGACAGAGATGAAGTGTACGAAGAAGAATATATTGAAGTCGTTGAAACTGAGGTCATCGTTAGCGGTGGTAGCTTGGCTTGGAGTGGATTATTGATGTTGCTACTTCTAGCAATGAGACGTTCAAACTTGAATGCTTAAGTTGCAGTCTCTCTAATGATGAACCTTGTGATTATGAAAACAAAATCCCGCTAATGCGGGATTTTTCTGGTTGTTGATAAGGTGTGTTGATATTAACGCCAGTTGCCAGTTAGCACTTGCCAATTACCACCTATGACACAACTGACTTTACTTCACCTTGATTAAGTTGAGTTGTCAGTATTTCGCCCGTTTTCACTTGCTTCGCATCTTGTAAGATATTGCCTTTACCGTCTCGGGTAATACTGTAACCACGGCTTAATGTGGCCAATGGGCTAACGGTTTCTAACTGATGTGCGCTGTAACTGACTTGTTGATTGGCGTTAGTTAATCTTGTTTTCATGGCATCGTTAAGTCGATTACTTAAATAGCTCACTTTGTTTTGTTCTAACGTTAACTTATGAGCTGGGGATTGCTGCTGAAGTTGGCCTTTCAAGCGTTGTTGTTTTAACGCTGCGTTAGATAATTTGTATTGCATGGCCGACTCAAGTTTTAGCTGCATTTCATCAAAGCGTTGCTCAAGTTGTTGTAGTTGCCTTTTAGGATCTTCACGTTGCAGCTGGTGGCTTAACTCAGTCAGTAGTGTGCTTTGATGCAATAAGTAATGACGCATAGCCTGGCGTAATCTTGAAAACGTCAGGTTGAGCTTTTGCGTCTTATTGCCTTTATCGTCCGATAATAACTCGGCACCCGCTGATGGCGTTGGCGCTCGTACATCCGCGACATAATCACTGATGGTAGTATCAATTTCATGACCCACAGCGCTAACAACGGGTAGGGCACTGTTATAAATCGCATGGGCTAAGTCTTCATCATTAAAACACCATAAGTCTTCTAATGAGCCGCCGCCACGGGTAAGCAGTATCACATCGACTTCTAAGCGTTTATTAGCTGTAGTGATAGCACTGATGATTTGCTTGCTGGCACTGGTTCCCTGAACTTGTGTAGGGTAAATCACCACTTCGATTGACGGGTCGCGCGTCGATAGTACTTTGACCACATCTCTTACGGCAGCGCCAGTGGCTGAGGTGATAACACCTATTCGTTGAATATTTTGCGGTAATGGGCGCTTAGTTTCTGTTGCAAACAAGCCTTCAGCGGCTAATTTCAGTTTAAGTGCTTCATATTGCTGTGCGAGTAATCCATCACCTGCAGGTAACATTGATTCCAAGAGTAATTGATAATCACCGCGAGGCTCGTAAACACTGATAGAGCCTTTAACTAATACTTGTTGGCCATTAACAGGTTTAAAAGGCACTGATTGATTACGGCCTTTGAACATTGCACAGCGAATTTGCGAGCGGCTATCTTTTAAGGTCATATACCAATGACCTGAATTTGGGGAAACAAAGTTCGAGATTTCGGCCTCAAGCCACACCTTTCCTAGCTCTCCTTCAAGCAGCTGGCGGACTTCACCGTTTAATCGGGAAACGGTGTAAACATTATTTTTCGAGCTTTTCATCAAATTCAACCGACCAATAGTATTTTTTCACTATTTTCCATTTACCAACCTAAATATGCAAGGTATAATCCCGCCGCAATATTTACCCTTTCTAAACCCTACACTTTCTGGGAGATGTTGCATGTTAAGATTAAGAAATGACGCACTAACATTTGATGATGTACTACTAGTGCCTGCTCACTCAACCGTCCTCCCAAATACCGCTGTTCTGAAAACTCGTCTGACTAAAAAAATTGAATTAAACACACCAATTGTGTCTGCAGCTATGGATACCGTAACTGAAGCTCGCTTAGCGATCGCGATGGCGCAAGAAGGTGGTCTAGGTTTTATTCATAAAAACATGACGATCGAACAACAAGCTGAAGAAGTTCGCAAAGTTAAAATCTATGAAGCTGGTATCGTACAGCAGCCTGTTACAGTGACGCCAAGCACCACGCTAGCTGAACTTAAGCAACTGACTGAACGTAACGGTTTTGCTGGTTACCCAGTGATTAACGATGCGAAAGAGCTTGTGGGTATTATCACTGGCCGTGATGTTCGTTTTATTACTGACTGGAGCCGTACCGTTGAGCAAGTCATGACGCCGAAAGATCGTCTTGTTACTGTGCTTGAAGGGACTAAGCTAGACGAAGTTCAAACCCTAATGCATTCACATCGTGTTGAAAAAGTATTAGTAGTTGATGCTAACTTTAAGCTTAAAGGCCTTATCACTGTTAAAGATTTCCAAAAAGCAGAACGTAAACCTAATGCATGTAAAGACGAATTAGGTCGTTTACGTGTTGGTGCTGCTGTTGGCGCTGGTGCAGGCAACGAAGAACGCGTTGAAGCATTAGTTAAAGCAGGTGTTGACGTATTGCTGATTGATTCTTCACACGGTCACTCTGAAGGGGTATTGCAACGTATTCGCGATACTCGCGCAGCTTTCCCTGATTTACAAATTGTTGGCGGTAACGTAGCAACAGCTGAAGGTGCATTAGCCTTAGTTGATGCAGGTGTTGATGCCGTTAAAGTGGGTATTGGCCCAGGTTCAATTTGTACTACTCGTATCGTTACCGGTGTTGGTGTACCGCAAATTACTGCTGTATCAGATGCCGCAGCTGCGATTAAGCATTTAGATATCCCTGTTATTGCAGATGGTGGTATTCGTTTCTCTGGTGATTTAGCTAAAGCATTAGCTGCGGGTGCATCATGCATCATGGCCGGTTCAATGTTTGCTGGTACTGAAGAAGCGCCAGGTGAAACTGAACTTTATAACGGCCGCGCTTATAAGTCATACCGTGGTATGGGTTCTTTAGGTGCGATGACGCAAACACAAGGTTCATCTGACCGTTACTTCCAAAGCGATAACGCCGCTGACAAATTAGTACCAGAGGGTATTGAAGGTCGCGTAGCTTATAAAGGTAAATTAAAAGAAATTATTCACCAACATATGGGCGGTTTACGTTCATGTATGGGTCTTACTGGTTGTGCAACCATTCAAGAGTTAAACGAAAAAGCAGAATTTGTAAAAATCACTTCTGCTGGTATGGGCGAGTCTCATGTCCATGACGTGACAATCAGTAAAGAAGCGCCGAACTATCGCAGCGGTTCTTAATACATTAAAGGCGGCAATGTGATTGTCGCCTTTTTTCAATCTTAAAATTCATTGAGATTGAAAGTACACCTACTATAAGTAAAACCAGATATAAGGTATCCCATGAGCAACATTCATGAGCATAAAATCCTGATCCTCGACTTTGGATCGCAATACACGCAGTTAATCGCCCGCCGTATTCGTGAAATCGGTGTTTATTGTGAGCTTTGGGCTTGGGATGTATCTGAAGAGCAAATCAAAGGATTTGCTCCAAATGGCATCATCTTAGCCGGTGGCCCTGAAAGTGTTACAGCCGAAAACTCGCCTCGTGCTTCTGAATATGTCTTTAATGCAGGCGTGCCTGTTTTAGGTATTTGTTACGGCATGCAAACCATGTCTGAGCAATTAGGCGGTAAAGTTATTCAAGGTGTGGGTGAAGGTGAGTTTGGTTACGCACAAGTTGAACTGCAAACTGAATCAGCGTTATTCAAAAGCATTGAAGATGCCATTAGCGAAACAGGCAAGCCATTACTAGACGTATGGATGAGTCACGGCGACAAAGTATCAGAAATTCCTGAAGGTTTCGTAACTGTTGCTAAAACAGAAACGTGTCCTTTCGCTGCAATGGCTAATGAAGACAAGAAATTCTACGGTGTGCAATTTCACCCAGAAGTCACGCACACTCGCCAGGGCAAGCGTATGCTTGAGCACTTCGCCCTCGATATTTGTGGTTGTGATGCTAACTGGAAGCCATCTTCAATCATTGAAGATGCTATCGAAAAACTTAAAAAACAAATCGGTGATGACGAAGTTATCTTAGGCTTATCAGGTGGTGTTGATTCATCTGTTGTGGCTATGCTGCTTCACCGCGCAATTGGTGACAAACTAACTTGTGTATTCGTTGATAACGGTTTATTGCGTTTAAACGAAGCAGAGCAAGTGATGGATATGTTTGGCGATCATTTTGGACTGAACATTGTTCACGTTGATGCAGAAAACCGTTTCTTAGATGCGATGGCTGGCGAAGCAGATCCAGAAGCTAAACGTAAAATCATTGGTCATGTTTTTGTTGATATCTTCGATGAAGAATCAAAGAAATGTGTTAATGCCAAATGGTTAGCACAAGGCACTATTTATCCAGATGTCATTGAATCTGCTGGCAGTGCAACAGGTAAAGCCCATGTGATTAAATCTCACCATAACGTAGGCGGATTGCCTGATGATATGGAAATGGGATTAGTTGAGCCATTACGTGAGTTATTTAAAGATGAAGTACGTAAAATTGGTTTAGAGCTAGGTCTGCCATACGACATGCTTTACCGTCATCCATTCCCTGGACCGGGTTTAGGTGTACGTGTACTGGGTGAAGTGAAAAAAGAATACTGTGACTTACTGCGTTTAGCTGATGCTATCTTCATTGAAGAGCTGCATAAAGCCGACCTTTATAACAAAGTCAGCCAAGCATTTACGGTTTTCTTACCAGTACGTTCAGTTGGCGTAATGGGTGATGGTCGTAAATACGATTGGGTTGTATCCTTGCGCGCTGTTGAAACCATTGATTTCATGACTGCACATTGGGCACACTTACCTTATGACTTCTTAGGTCGTGTATCTAACCGCATTATTAACGAAATCGATGGTATTTCGCGTGTGGTTTATGATATTTCAGGTAAGCCACCTGCCACCATTGAATGGGAATAAGCTCCATTCGTTTTCCAATCAGTTTTGATTAAAGACATAAAAGGCGCTTAGGCGCCTTTTTTATTGGGATAAATTTATTGTTGTTTGTCGTATAATCAGCTGAAGTCAGGCTAAGTCACACACTGTACACCTGAACGTTTAAACATATGCAATCAGCTAAACATCGCGAAATATAAATCATCGGTATACCTAAGAGACACTAATGACGTTAGAAAACAAAGCCCGTATCAGCCAAAAACAGCAAGCGAGTCAGGTCAAGCCTTTAACACCTGAGGAGCTAGCAGTGCGTGCTCCTCAAGATGAAAAGTGGATGCGTATGGCAATAGCGTTGGCGAGTGAAGCAGAAGCACTGGGTGAAGTGCCTGTTGGCGCAGTTTTAGTTAAAGATGATAAGTTAATTGCGTCAGGGTTTAATTTAAGCATTACAGAACACGACCCCAGTGCCCATGCTGAAATGCAGTGTATTCGCGCGGCAGGTAAAATATTACACAATTACCGCATGCTAGGTGCGACCTTGTATGTCACTTTAGAGCCTTGTCCAATGTGCGCAGGTGCAATGATCCACAGCCGCATTGAACGGGTGGTGTTTGGCGCAAAAGATTTAAAAACAGGGGCGGCGGGAAGTGTGATTAATCTATTACAAGACTCGCACTTCAATCACCAGTTAACGGTAGATTCTGGCATTTTAGCTGAAGAATGTGCGAGTCAATTGAGTCAGTTTTTTAAACGTCGACGTGATGAGAAAAAAGCACTGAAAAAGCTGCTAAAGCAACAATCAGACTTGTTGCTGCAAAAAGGCAAAGAATAACTTTTGACGGTTTAACATTCTGCGTTGTTTCAATTTAATGCTGCTACGGCGACGGGCATTATTATTCATATTGGGTCTTCTCATTGTGCACCTATATTGACTGTATGGTTAAATGTGTCACTGCATGTATGACTGCACGGTTTATGATAAACCGTTTCGATGACGAATTTATTGCGCAGCTGATTTAATGAGTTCTTCAGGGTTATCAATATCATCAGTCTGCGAACCTGTTTCTTCCGCTAACGCTTCCGTTTGTTCTAACTCTAACTCCAGTTGTTTGGTCTGATTATCTACCCAAACCAGGGTGTCATAATAACGGCGAATATTATCCACGTAATGCACAGCTTCACTGCCTCTAGCATAGCCATAGCGTGTGTGCTGATAATACTTACGTTGCTGTAATAAGGGTAAGACTTGTTTTACATCGCGCCATGCGCTGGGATCTTTTCCCATACCTTGGGTAATTTTACGGGCATCCTCAACATGACCTAAACCCACGTTATAGGAGGCAAGGGCAAACCAAATTCGCTGACTATCAGGAATGGACGCTGGCAATCGGTCAATCATCTTTTGCAGGTAAATCGCACCACCACGAATACTTTGCTCGGCATCAAGACGGTTATCCACCCCAACAGAGCTGGCAGTGGGCTTAGTTAACATCATCATACCGCGAACACCAGTAGGCGAGCGTGCTTTAGGGTTCCAATGTGATTCTTGATAGCCCGCTGCGGCCAGTTTTCGCCAATCTAAATTACCGGCATGTTTTTCGAATAAAGCTTGATACTCAGGCAGCACATTATCAATTGCACGAATAAACGCGCGAGTATCCACATAGTCAAAGCGCTTAACGTGGCCAAAGTACTTTTCGTTCAAGTGCTCTAGGGTGCCGTTACGTTTTTGATTATGCCAAAACGACAGTAAAGCGCTCATTAATCGGTCGCTATCAAGCGGCGGTAGTAACCACACCACTTCAGTTTTTTCATCAAGCACAATACCTTCACGTAGTTCAGGTAAATAGCGTTGATTGATTAGCAAGCTGTTGGAGTCGGCGATGGTATATAACACCTCACCTGAAGCCACCATAGAAAACAGTTCTTCGTTATCTTTATCATCGACCTGCTGCCAGCTTAAATTAGGGTTGGTTTGCTGCAGCTTTATCACGGTATCAACGGCAGCTGATTCAGAAATGACAATGACATCACCTTGAAGCTTATTAAAGTCTCGCGGTTTTAGGTTGCCAGATTTGTAAATAAGAACTTGGTTAACTTCATAAAGGGTAGGACCAAGTAAAAACTGTTCACGTCGATTTTTGGTCGTCGTAATAGCAGCAGCAACGATATCGATTTGTTTCAGACGTAATGCTTCAAATAATTGCTGACGATTATGGTAGGGGATCATTTCTAACGGCACATCGAGATAGTCGGCAAACTTTGCCGCCATTTCATAATCAAAACCACTTTCACCTTGATCTGAGTTGAGATAGGTTTGCGAGCCGTAGAGTGTTCCTACCTTAAGAACGGTACGTTGAGGTGTTTCTTCAATGAACTCTGTTGCTTTCATATTCGCTTGATGACAAGCGCTGAGCAGCAAAGTAATTGAAATGATTGCGACGATCTTTAACAGTTTGGTCATGTCCCTCTATGGATGAAGCATGTTAGTGATGGCGAGAAATCTCAGTGAGTGTGGGCTTGTTGGCCGTTTATCCACTAATTGAAAGCCATAACGCCTCTAATGCGAGCTTCAAAGTACGATTTAAAAACAATATCTAATAAATATACTTTAGCAGTAGTTTTGTATTTCACCTAGCCCGATGAGAATCAGTGTTAAATTATACGGTTGAATTTATTAGTAAAATCGAATTTAAAAAAATTAAATACGATTGAAATGTTATTGAAATATATCGTGGGTAGATTGTGGTTTTGTTTTGATTGTTTTCGTTAACGGGAAACACTGTTCTAGCAAGCCTTCTTAGGTGATTTATAAAGTGTGATTCCCTATAATAGCGCCAATTCTTACCCTGCCAATATAATCATAAGGTGAATTGACGTGATTGAGATCATTCGCGGAGCCCCAGCACTTTCAGCTTTTAGAATCCAAAAGCTTATGGAGGCCTGTGAAACTGCAGCCCTTCCTGTTGAGCAAATCTACGCTGAGTATGTCCATTTAGCTGATATCAGTGAAAAGCTTGACGATAAAGAATATCAACAGCTTGAAACGATTTTAACCTACGGACCTGCCATTGAATCTCATGCTCCAGAAGGTTCATTATTTTTTATCACTCCTCGTCCGGGCACCATTTCTCCTTGGTCATCAAAAGCAACTGACATTGCCAAAAACTGTGGTTTAAGCAAAGTAAAACGTCTAGAACGTGGCGTTGCTTATTACGTTGCAGGCGCGTCATTGACCGCTGAGCAATTAGAGCAAGTAAAAGGCTTAATCCACGACCGTATGGTTGAAGTGATTTTACCTGAGTTTGCCGCTGCATCAGTACTGTTTGAGCGCACTGAGCCATTACCCTTCAAGAGCATCAACATTCTTGCAGAAGGTCGCCGCGCGTTAGAAGTTGCAAACACTCAACTTGGTCTTGCACTTGCAGAAGATGAAATTGATTACTTAGTGGATAATTTTGTTCGCTTAAACCGTAATCCAAACGATATTGAGCTAATGATGTTTGCCCAAGCAAACTCAGAGCATTGTCGTCATAAAATCTTCAATGCTGACTGGACTATTGATGGTCAAGTACAGCCTAAATCATTATTTAAAATGATTAAGAACACCTTTGAAGTGACTCCAGACAATGTGTTGTCGGCCTATAAAGATAACGCTGCAGTTATGAACGGTAGTGTTGCAGGTCGTTTCTTCCCAGATCAAGACGGTGTGTATAACTACCACACTGAGCCTATGCACATCTTGATGAAGGTGGAAACTCATAACCATCCTACAGCGATTAGCCCATACCCAGGTGCGGCAACGGGTTCTGGCGGTGAAATCCGTGATGAAGGTGCAACAGGCCGTGGCTCAAAACCTAAAGCGGGTTTAACAGGTTTCAGTGTTTCTAACCTTAAAATTCCAGGGTTTGTACAACCATGGGAAGGCGATTACGGCAAACCTAGCCGTATTGTTACGCCACTAGAAATCATGACTGAAGGGCCATTAGGCGGCGCAGCATTTAACAATGAGTTTGGTCGTCCTGCGTTAGTGGGTTACTTCCGTACCTACGAGCAAGAAGTATCAAGCCATAACGGCGTTGAAGTCCGTGGTTACCATAAGCCAATTATGCTTGCTGGTGGTTTAGGTAACATCCGTGAAGACCATGTTCAAAAAGGCGAAATTACCGTAGGCGCTAAGCTTATCGTTCTAGGTGGCCCTGCAATGAACATTGGATTAGGCGGCGGCGCTGCTTCATCAATGGCATCAGGACAATCTAGCGAAGATTTAGATTTTGCATCAGTACAACGTGAAAACCCAGAAATGGAACGTCGTTGTCAGGAAGTGATCGATCGCTGCTGGCAGATGGGTGACGACAACCCAATTCAATTTATTCACGATGTGGGCGCAGGTGGATTATCAAATGCCTTCCCTGAGCTTGTGAATGATGCAGACCGAGGCGCACTATTTAACTTACGTAACGTGCCTTCAGATGAACCTGGCATGAGCCCACTTGAGATTTGGTGTAATGAATCACAAGAGCGCTATGTTATGTCTGTCGCGCCAGAGAATTTAGAAACCTTCAGAAAAATTTGTGAGCGTGAACGCGCGCCGTTTTCTGTTGTGGGTGATGCAACCGAAGAGCAGCACCTAACGCTTGAAGATAGCCATTTTGACAACAAGCCAATTGATTTACCGCTTGAAGTACTTTTAGGTAAAGCACCTAAAATGAGCCGTGATGTGGTTTCAGCAAAAGCTGAATCACCAGCGCTTAATCAAGCAGATATAGATGTTAAAGATGCAGTATCACGCATTTTACATTTACCAACCGTTGCCGATAAGTCATTCCTTATCACCATTGGTGACCGCTCAGTTACAGGTTTAGTTAACCGTGATCAAATGGTTGGCCCTTGGCAGGTACCGGTTGCAGATTGCGCAGTGACTGCATCAAGCTTTGATAGCTACGCCGGTGAAGCAATGTCTATCGGTGAGCGTACGCCGCTGGCACTGCTTGATTTTGGCGCATCGGCGCGTATGGCTGTAGCAGAATCAATTTTGAACATTGCTGGTACTGACATCGGTTCATTCAAAGACATTAAGTTATCAGCTAACTGGATGTCTGCAGCAGGTCACCCAGGTGAAGATGCTGGTCTTTATGAGGCAGTAAAAGCAGTCGGTGAAGAGCTTTGTCCTGAGCTTGAGTTAACTATCCCAGTGGGTAAAGACTCAATGTCTATGAAGACAGCTTGGAATGACGAAGGTCAAGACAAAACTGTAACTTCACCAATGTCATTGGTTATCACTGCATTCGGCGTGGTAAAAGACATTCGCCATACTGTGACACCAGAACTTCGCACCAACAAAGGTGAGACTGAGCTGTTATTAGTTGATTTAGCGAAAGGTCAAAACCGTTTAGGTGGTTCTTGTTTAGCGCAAGTATTCAGCCAACTTGGTGATGTAGCACCAGATCTTGATGATGCAGCAAGCTTACGTGGCTTCTTTGAAGTGATTCAGCCATTAGTGGCTGATCAAAAAGTGATTGCTTACCATGACCGCAGTGACGGTGGTTTATTCACCACACTTGTTGAAATGGCATTTGCGGGTAACACAGGTCTGAACATTGACCTTAGCGCTTTAAAAGGTAACGACTTAGAGCGTTTATTTAATGAAGAGCTAGGTGCAGTTATTCAGGTATCTAAAGCTGAAAGCGCAGATATCAAAGCACAATTCAACGCTGCTGGTGTTGATTGTCATAGCGTTGCCACTTTAACATCTGACGACCAGATTACCGTTGTTGATGGTGAGCGTGCAGTATTCAGTGACTCTCGTGTTGCACTTCGTACTATGTGGTCAGAAACCACTTACCGTATGCAAGCAATGCGTGATAACCCTGAGTGTGCTAAAGAAGAATTTGAACTTAAGCAGCAAGCTAAAGACCCAGGTCTTACGGTTGAATTAGGTTTTAACCCAAGTGAAGACGTTGCCGCGCCGTTCATCTTAAAAGGCGCAGCGCCTAAGATGGCGATTATTCGTGAGCAAGGTGTTAACTCTCACGTTGAAATGGCTGCAGCATTTGATCGCGCAGGTTTCGAAAGCCGCGATGTTCATATGTCAGACATTCTATCTGGTCGCATTAGTCTTGAAGAATTCCAAGGTCTAGTGGCTTGTGGTGGTTTCTCTTATGGTGATGTTTTAGGTGCTGGTGAAGGTTGGGCTAAATCAATCTTATTTAACGACCGTGCTCGCAGTGAGTTCTCACGTTTCTTTGAGCGTGATGCCACATTAGCATTGGGCGTATGTAATGGTTGTCAGATGTTATCTAACCTGAAAGAAATCATTCCAGGTAGCGAGCATTGGCCACACTTTGTTCGTAACCGTTCAGAGCGTTTCGAAGCACGTGCAAGCTTAGTTGAAGTGCAAAAGAGTCCTTCAATCTTCTTCGAAGGAATGGAAGGTTCACGCATGCCAATCGCCGTATCACACGGTGAAGGTCGCGCTGAGTTTAAGTCTGTCGAAGCCTTAGCAGCTGCTGAAGCATCAGGTACAGTGGCACTGCGTTATGTTGACGGTAATGGTCAAATCGCAACGCAATACCCACAAAACCCAAATGGTTCGCCAAATGCAATTACTGCACTAACGACAACAGATGGTCGAGTAACAATCATGATGCCGCATCCTGAGCGTGTATTCAGAACCGTTGCTAACTCATGGCACCCAGACGAGTGGGCTGAAGACAGCCCATGGATGCGTATGTTCCGTAACGCACGCGTTAAGTTAGGTTAATTTGTACTTTTACAACCTCAACTGAGTTAATTGAGGTTACATAACAGCAAAAGGCGACCGAACGGTCGCCTTTTTTATTGATTTGAGTTTGTATGGTAGATGTTGCTAACTTATTTTTGGACAAAAACGCGTTACGAAGTTCTGAAAGATTTCTTATTTCAGATAACCTCAGCTATGACAAAGTGCGAGTATCACCTACAAACAAGTGGCCAGTTTAGGTAATCCTCTGCACCTCTGGTTGATGTTGAGTGATGCTTCGCAGTTCATAAGGCAAGGTAAAGGTCACCATGTAATACAATAGTCTAGCTTGCTTTTGTTGAGCCTATATGTTTAGCTTTTTGGTGGGAACCCTCGCAATCTAACGATGGTGAATAATGGACAAACGGACTTTATATCAACTAATTAATACTTTGAGCGCTGCAATAGAAGCTAGAGATTTGTATACATCAGTTCACCAGAATAAAGTTTCAAATATTGCTCGAATAATAGCCCAAGAACTCCAGTTATCGAAAGAAAAGATAGAAAATATTAGGCTTGCAGGTATGTTACATGACATCGGTAAGTTAGGGATCCCCACATCAATACTTTCTAAAGCAGGCAGGCTAAGAAAAGAGGAGTTTGATTTGATAAAGCAGCACTCTTTAATTGGTGAAGAAATCCTAAAACATATAGACTTTTCTTTCCCTCTTTCAACTATTGTCCGGCAACACCATGAAAGAATAAATGGCTCTGGTTACCCTGATGGTCTAAAAGGAAATGACATATTATTAGAAGCTAGAATTATTGCAGTAGCGGATGTTTTTGACTCAATGACTTCATCAAGAGCATATAGGGGAGCGTTAGGCATGTCTGCTGCTATGGATGAACTCAATAAAGGTAGTGGTATTTTATATGATTCGGAAGTTGTAGATGCCTGTTATAAACTTTATAAAAACAATAAAATTAACGATTTGAATTCCAATGCCATATGGGGAGGTCACAGGTTGGTGAAGTGATGTATGGTGTATGATTTTGTTATAAATTTTCAACTTAAAACATAGGTGATTTTATGTCTTTAAAAAAATTAATGACAACTGATATAGTAAAAATAGATATTGATGGAACTTTAAAGGATGTAAGAGATACATTTGAACTAGTTACTTTTCACCACCTACTAGTTGTGGATAATGAAAAATTAGTAGGTGTTATATCAGATAGAGACTACTTTAAGTCAACCTCCCCAAAGATAGGGACACCTGTTGAAACAAATAAGGATTCAGCCACGTTAAATATAAAAATACATAGAATAATGAACAGAAGATTGGTTACAATTAAAGAAACAGATACTATATTTTCTGCTGTATGTTTATTCCATAAAACAAAGAAATCATGTTTGCCTGTTGTTGATGAATACTTTAGACCAATAGGGATTATTAGTTGGAAGGATATAATTGACCTGCTAGCAATCAATATGATTGAAAAACGTGCAAACTCTAGTTAACTGAGTATTAATTCAATATTGTGGTGGTATCGATAATTTGAGCATTCTATTGAATGTTATATTAGATTATTGAGGGTAAATACAAACTGCTAAGCTTCGGGATATATCCATTTCAAACTCGTTTGGTGCAGAAACGAGTTACCCATTTATGTCTTGTACTTCATCTATATTGGCTCAATTACTTAAAACCATTACTTCAATCTAATCCATTGCCTGCCGCAGGCTATCGTGCAGATACAACTGTGACACGCAGCATTCTTTATATAAATCAAAAAGTCCCTGAAAGCTCGGCCATGACGTCTATGTCATGTACGGTCACAGCCGCGCTTACACCGGAATTTTCATTTCTTCGATTTAACTTTATTCGTGGCAATTAAAAGATAAAAAATACAAATCTAAAAGGCACCGTTTGAATTGAGGTCGTTGAAGAAAATAGCGTGAGCCTGACAGGACGTCAGGCTAGCTTTCGCGGTGCAGGGATG
>NZ_JAJGZS010000038.1:0-38453 GCF_020806285.1 Shewanella sp. 10N.7 | reverse complement strand
GTCGCAGTTCACTCCCTTTTAGTCTGGTGTGGGCGAAGCGCCACGACTTTGATTTTTAAATGATAACTTCAAAATTTGAAACAAGTTTTAGGGCAAAAATGAGTTAGATATTAAATTTGTGTAATTCATTTTTGATTATGATCGTCACCGCATCTTTTATTTCCAAACTTCGTTTGGAAATAAAACGACTGAAACACTATCGTAAGTGTTAAAGCCCCGATAGTCCGGAAGTGACGCATAATTACTACATTTAGCAACTAAACCTCTACTAGGTTCTCCCCTGATAGTGATAAAATCTCCGCATCAGAATTATCCAGAAACTAGGTATTTATAAACAATGTTTATCCATCATGTTAACGACATCGACTGGCTAGTGATTACAGCTTTTGAAGAACTGAAAACGATGTTTATCGAAGAGGCTGGTGCTATCCCATCTTGCTTCTCTAGCGCCAGTGAATTGAGCCTAGTTGATCAAGCCAAGCGCACTTATGGATATTTGCCTACACTCAGCGGCGTAATCACCGATACTGGTACATTTCAAAGTCAGGATAACGAAGAAGATTTAAGCCCACAGCTTGCCTGCCTAGTTGAGGGACGTGGTCGGGTGTTTATTTATCACGACGGCTTTGTGGCTTTTGTGGATGACGAACAAACCTATATAACCCGGATCAACTAAAATCATTCAACAAGTTGAAATCGACATCCCAAGCAAGTAATCGGGTTCCTCTAGCGGCTCGTCTAGCAAAAAAGAGAGCATTTCTTACAAGGACTTGGGTAAGGCTTATTACTTACTTCAACCGTTAGTTAAGTATGTTGCGAATAGCTAAATCCATCAACAAAAAAGCCGCTGAACATTGCTGTTTAGCGGCTTTAAAATGTTTAGCGGTTAATTAACAGCTAACAATCGTTTGCGCCATTTTACGGCGTAGGTAAGCAATTTGCTGCATATGCGGTAAATCTTTCGGGCACGCATCCTGACAACCTAGTAAGGTCATACAACCAAACACGCCATCTTGATTACCAATGACATGATAGAAATCTTCAGCGCTACGGGTATCACGGCTGTCCATTTCAAAACGGGCGATTTTCATCATCCCAACCGCGCCAACAAAGCTGTCTTTCATTTGCTTAGTCGCACACGCAGATACACAGACACCGCATTCCACACAACGTTCTAGCTCATACAATTTCGCCGCTTCAGCAGGATCCATAGGTGACTCTAAACGATGGATATCAATATCATTCGCATCAGGTTGCAGCCACAATTGTAAACGCTCAGCAAGCTGACGCATAAATTTGCCTGTGTTTACCGATAAGTCGCCAATCAGTTCAAAACCTGGCAATGGCATCAACTTAATTTTGCCATCAGGGAAATTAGCAGTTAGCGTGCGACAAGCCAAGGTGGGTTTGCCATTAATCACCATGGCGCAACTGCCACAAATACCCGCACGACAAACAAAATCAAATTGCAACGATGGATCTTGCTGCTCACGTAACAAGTTCAATGCAATAAACACCGTCATGCCTGGCGCTTCGGTGATCTCGTAAGTCACCATTTTTGGTTTGTCGTTAGGGTCTTGCGGATCATAACGAAAAATTTCAAAACTAATCGTACGTGGGCTAGTCATTACTTCTCTCCCGACACAGCAATCGTGTCACTTAATCTTTCATTACGAGGACGTAATGTTTCAGGTAAATCAAATGGCATAATGGCCGCTTGTTTATCAAAACGATCTGCATCGTCACCCAGCTCTGCAAGGATGTCAGCGATTTGAGTTTCACGTTTTGCAGTATCAGGGTGCGCTACGGCATTATCATTACCGTAACCACGATAACCTGGTGGTAATTCCATTTTCATCACATCAAGCTGCTCGTAACTTAACGTCGGCTCCAATGCATTTTCATTAGGCCAAGTGGATAGCGTTCGGTTAAGCCACTCTTTGTCGTTACGTTGTGGGTAATCTTCACGGGCATGGGCACCGCGGCTTTCTGTACGCGCGTTAGCGCCACAGGCAACGGTTAAAGCAACACGTAACATACGCGGTACGCGCAATGCTTCCACTAGCTCAGGGTTGGCATGACGTTTCTTACACTTAAGGCCGATATTCTTGCTGCGCTGCAGTAAGTCCTTTAACTCGGTAATGGCTTTTTCTAGCTCAATACCATTACGGAAAATGCCTACGTAATCCATCATAATGCGTTGCATGGCAAGCTTAATTTCAAACACATTTTCAGTGCCGTCGCCTACGAGTAAGTCATCAATTTCAGCTTGTAACTTGCTCATGCTGTTATCAATCACTTGAGTGTTGATTTCAAGCGTATTTTTCTCACAATAATCGGCCACATATTTTCCGATAATCATCCCACCCACAACGGTTTCAGCCAGTGAATTACCACCTAAGCGGTTAAAACCGTGCATATCCCAACAGGCTGCTTCACCGACACTGAATAAGCCTGCAAGTTGCGGACTTTCACCAGTAGCATTAGTGCGGATACCGCCCATAGAATAATGCTGTGTTGGCCTAACTGGGATCCAATCTTTTGCAGGATCAATCCCTAAGAAGTTTTCACAAATCTCTTTCACTTCACGTAAGTTGGTTTCAACGTGTTTGCGGCCAAGCAAGGTAATATCGAGCCATAAATGTGGCCCATAAGGGCTATCAACCCCTTTGCCTTTTCGCATATGTTCGGTCATGCGACGAGAAACCACATCACGTGATGCGAGTTCTTTCTTTTCAGGCTCGTAATCTGGCATAAAGCGATGACCATCTTTGTCACGCAATAAGCCGCCATCACCACGACACCCTTCTGTGGTTAAAATCCCCACAGGCACAATCGCTGTTGGATGGAACTGCACCGCTTCCATGTTCCCTAACGTCGCAACGCCGGTATCCAATGCCAATGCTTGGCCGATACCTTCACAGATAATTGCGTTAGTAGACACTTCATAAATACGGCCATAGCCGCCCGTAGCAATCGTGGTCGATTTACCAATATAGGCACGTAGCTCACCCGTCACTAAACAGCGTGCAATCACACCGTGACAGCGTTTGCCATCATGGATAAGCGATAGTGCTTCAATGCGCTCATGAACAGGAATGTCCATTTCAATGGCTTTGTTATCAACGGCATATAACAGTGAATGTCCGGTGCCATCAGCGGTATAACAGGTACGCCACTTTTTAGTGCCGCCAAAATCACGTGCATTGATTAAACCATGGGCTTTTTCAGCTTCAGTAATGGTCACCTTTTCAGCATTCACCACCACTTGGCGATCGCCCGCGGTAATACGCGACCAAGGTACGCCCCAATTAGCCAGTTCACGCACAGCTTTGGGCGCACAATGAGCAAACATGCGCGCTACGTCTTGATCGCAGCCCCAGTCAGACCCTTTTACGGTATCTTGGAAATGAACATCTTCATCGTCGCCCATCCCTTTAACCGTATTGCCAAGGCTGGCTTGCATGCCACCTTGTGCTGCAGCTGAGTGAGAACGCTTAGCAGGAATTAGCGATAGCACGACTGTGTCTAAACCACGCTCTTTTGAAGCAATAGCCACACGTAAACCAGCAAGGCCTGCGCCGACGACTAATGAGTCTGTATATATAATTTTCACGGATACTCCTTAAATACGTTATGAGCCATGAATGCAATGCACTCTGGTTCATCTACAACTCGTTAGTCTTTAGCTCGGCACAAATGGAGTCACAGGTAACTCCAATGATTGACCGATAAAAATATAAGTAAGCAAACTAGCGATACCAATAATCATCAAGTACACCACCATTACTTTGGCAAGCTTTAATGCCGCCATGCGTTTAGTGGTAATGCCCCATTTAATGGCAACGCGATACAAACCAAACATGGCATGAATGACCACTGCAGGAAGCAGCAATACATAAAGCATCCACACATCTTGGTGATAAACCCGCTCAGCGGATAAATGCGGTCCGATTTCAGGGTTGGTGATCATGTCAAATAAGTGCACTGGCGCGAGGAAGAATAAAAGAAAGCCAGTGATCAACTGCCAAAACCAAATTTTAGTATCTTGGTGAGGCATAATCGTCATTTGGCTGCGCAGTGCTCGCCATTGTTGAATTTGGGCAGGGAATCGTCTTAATGCAAACAGAGCATGCACTAATACGACGATTAACATAAATGCCGAGACGAATTTAGTCGTTACAGGAAAACCTTGTCCGTTGTCACTGAACATACTGCCTTCAAGAAAATGCGCCACATGATAAAAGGCATCTTTGCTGATCAAAATGCTCGATTCAAAATGCAAATGCATAATAATGAAAAAGCCTAACAACAACCCGGTAGCACTTTGTAATTTATCGGCTCTGGCTGCCCAAATCGGGTTCAAATACCCTTTTGACGAGACGTCATGAATTTTTTGTGTTTGAGTTTGCGATGAAGCAGTCATAGTTTCCATGCCTGTTAATGACATATTTCTGGTAAATTTAGCTTATCAGCTATCCCTATTTCTCCTTGGCCATAAAAATTAAATCGTGATCAAGCTCACTTACCATTGATCGGCTTTTAGAACTTGATCACAATCACAAATTGTTCAAATTTAAGAACTCAAAATTTCGCTTATCTTTCATTAATTTATAGTGACATTCAAACAAGAGCATGAGTTACACTGATTTCATCATGGATATTAATAGGTTAATCATTAACCAGTCGTTAAAAGTGCTAAAACAAGCCTTTCGAAGCAAATGTGCAATATTTCATTATCAAATGCTGCTGTTTTAGCCTTCAAGCAGGTACAATACGCGATTAAATTATTCTCATAGGAAAAACTCCATGCCTTGGATTCAACTTCGCATTAGCACTAACAGCGACCACGCCGACGCACTCGGTGACCTTTTAATGGAGCAAGGTTCTGTATCAATTACCTATGAAGATGGTAAAGACACCCCTATTTTTGAACCTAAGTTAGGTGAAACGCCGCTTTGGCAAGACACTATTGTCATTGCCTTATTTGACGCAGGAACTGACTTAAGTCCTACCGTGAGTTTTTTAGAAACCCTGCCTTATTTAGGTAAAGGGTTTAAACATAAAATTGAACAAATTGAAGACAAAGACTGGGTTCGCGAATGGATGGATAGCTTTCACCCAATTAAATTCGGCCAACGCTTATGGATATGTCCAAGCTGGCGCGACATTCCTGAGCCAGAGGCAGTCAACGTCATTCTTGATCCTGGTTTAGCTTTCGGTACAGGCACCCATGCAACAACGGCGTTATGCCTTGAATGGTTAGACGGTTTAGATCTTTCAGATAAAGAAGTCATCGACTTTGGTTGTGGTTCGGGCATTTTAGCCATCGCTGCCCTTAAACTTGGTGCGAAAACCGTCACAGGTGTTGATATTGACTACCAAGCGATTGATGCATCGACAGCCAACGCTGAACGTAACGGCGTTGCAGATAAGCTTGCTTTATACTTACCAGAAAACCAACCAGAGAATCTGCAAGCCGATATCTTGGTGGCTAACATCCTTGCTGGCCCACTTCGTGAGTTAGCACCACTGATTGCAGAAAAAGTTAAATCTGGCGGAAAATTAGCGCTGTCAGGGCTTTTACAAGAGCAAGCAGAAGAAATCTCACAGTTTTATAGCCAATGGTTCATCATGGATGAAGCGGCTCACAAAGACGGCTGGAGCCGCTTGACAGGCACCCGTAAATAACGGTAAAGGCATTACACCCCCTATGGCAGCTAGATCTCTGTCAAAGGGGGCAATTACGACTCCCCAACTAAAAGTCAAGAAAAAAAGTTACATTTAGTTCATTTATTGACCTTTTCAGGAAGGCAAAAAAGGGCTAATATAGCGCCCCTTTGACGAGCAAGGTGATTAACTCAATGCAAATTGGCCCTTATCAACTGAGCAATCAGCTGATCGTGGCACCAATGGCAGGTGTCACCGATCGCGCTTTTAGAAACCTCTGTTTACGCTATGGCGCAGGTCTAGCGGTTTCAGAAATGCTTTCATCGAATCCTGAAGTTTGGGATACCGATAAAAGCCGCCAGCGCATGATGCATTCTGGTGAAGAAGGTATACGCTCAGTACAAATCGCAGGCGCAGATCCTGAATTAATGGCAAACGCAGCTCAGTTCAATGTTGAACAAGGTGCGCATATCATTGATATCAATATGGGTTGCCCTGCAAAAAAAGTGAATAAAAAGCTCGCAGGTTCGGCATTAATGCAAGATCCCCAGCTAGTGAAAGAGATTTTACAAGCTGTTGTTAGTGCAGTTGATGTCCCTGTGACACTGAAGATCCGCACAGGTTGGCAACCTGAACATCGTAACGGTGTTGAAATTGCCCACATTGCAGAAGATTGTGGTATCGCCTCTCTCGCCGTTCACGGTAGAACGAGACAATGCATGTATAAAGGCTTTGCCGAATACGACACCATTAAAGCAATAAAACAAAATGTCTCAATCCCTGTTGTTGCCAACGGAGATATCGACAGTCCAGAGAAAGCTAAGTTTGTCTTAGATTACACTGGCGCCGATGCTTTGATGGTAGGACGAGGAGCCCAAGGCAGACCGTGGATTTTTAGAGAAATCCACCACTACTTGGAAACAGGTAAAAAATTACCGCCAGTTGAGGCGAGCGAGCAACGAGAAATCATGCTCGAACACCTTAACAAATTGTACGAATTGTACGGCGAATACAAAGGTGTCCGATTTGCCCGAAAGCATATGGGATGGTACCTAAACCAAGAAGAACAGCGACAGTTCCGTGCTGACTTCAATAGGCTTGAAACCGCTGAACAGCAATATTCCTTAGTGGAATGTTACTTTGATGAATTAGTAAATTTTTAATATAAAGAGCAGAATAGAATGTTTGATCAGACAACTACTAACACAGAAGTTCACCAGCTAACCGTAGGTAAGATTGAAACCGCTAACGGTACTATCAAGCCACAACTATTACGTGACGCAGTTAAGCGTGCAGTAACAAACTTCTTCTCTCAGTTAGACGGTCAAGAAGCGTCTGAAGTTTATGAAATGGTTTTAAGTGAAGTAGAAGCACCACTACTAGACATCATCATGCAACACACTCGTGGTAACCAAACACGTGCTGCAAACATGTTAGGTATCAACCGTGGTACTTTACGTAAGAAATTAAAAAAATACGGCATGAACTAAGAAGTAATTCTTAATTCGTTGTATTAAAAAGGCTTTCCAGAAATGGAAAGCCTTTTTTGTTATTAATGTTTGAACTTGCTGCTCAACTTGCTACTTAAGCTTAAATCGATATCGCTTCATCACAAGGTTATCTATCACCCAATACACACCGGATAATGACAATAGCAACATCATTAATCCAAACACCCAACTAAAGGGGTTATTGAAACTGCCTTGGTGCAGATAATCCATAAAGTGCAGCTTAAACATCAAATCAGCTAAATCAGTGTGATCATTTTTATGTCCAACCAATCGACCATTGACACCATTAATGTAAATTCGGGTATTCAAATCATCACTAATGCTGACTTGCCACAATGGGTTACATTCTTTGGGCCACTCTTTAAAACTTGTAGATAATTGCCTGTGACTCTTTATCTCGCCTGCTCCAGTATAACTTTGCAAAGCGATTGATTCAGCCAAGTCGGCATCAATAAGGACTTCTTTGCCGCTATAAGCATCGACCAATACTTGCTGTTGGCAATCGTGTTGATATCGCTGTACTTGCTCATCTAGTAAATACACAGGCTGGTTAATAAGCACAATTGTACTAACCTGCTCCATCGGTTTAAATCGCTTAAGAATAGATGATAATGGCTCTAGATCATGACTACTAAACGCAGTTAAATCTAGCGGCGCTATACTGCGATAATAATGAGTGCCTTTCAGATCTTCACTTGGGGTGATATTGAAATAAATACCTGTTCCTAGCCAGATTAATAATTGAATGCCAACAACAGTCCCCAGCCAATAGTGACAAAACCTTAGCCAATGTTTTATTTTTTTGATTGTCATTAGCAATACCTCTTGCGGCGCTGCCAAACCAATAATCCACCAGCAAATACAGCGATAAAAGAAGCGATGGCAGTATAAAATAGTAATTGATTATCAATGGCTTCACCGTCGTCATAATCCATGATGTGCCACTTCCAAAATAAATCAAACAAGCGCCAATACTCATGTCTTCTTGTCACGACTTCGCCAGTTTGCGCTGAAATATATAACGTCGATTGGCCGATATCATCAAAGACCACTCGCCATACGGGTAAGTGCCGCACAGCTAACTCTGAAGGTAATTGCTCCAGTGGGGTTTTATCGTTAAGCAAACCAATAAATTGAATTTGTGCAGTTGGAGATATTGATTGCTGATGTTGAAAGGATTGCGATATCTGCTCTGCCTGCGACTTTGAAATAGCTGCAAGTTGTTGGCCTGATGCTGCATCAATTAACAGGGATTGGTCAGTGAGCTTCACTTGGTAAATCAACTGTGTGTTGATCATCGTTAAGGTGATTTTTCTCGCTTCTGGAAATGATTGATATACTTTTGCGATGGGGTATTTGACCGCTGAAGCGCGGATTTTGTCTGCTCGCTCAATCACAATATGGTCGCTACGAATAAAGCCGATATCCATTAGTACAAAATAGCTACCAGTGAGACCCCAAATGAAGATCGGAATGGCCAATAGCAACATCAACCAACGATGAACAAACTGCGCTGACGATACCTTTTTTAGCGTTTTTCTAGAGTTCAAATTCGAATGTTACCTGTATTTCTTATTATTAGTGGTGGCTCTACTCACAAGACTTTAAGCATAAGCAAATGCTAAGTTACCCTAAACATTTGCTTATTCACAATAGTTACATTACCCATTTCAACGCAAGATAATAACGTCGCCCCATTAAATCATAGGTCATCGTGTTGGTGTTTCCGTCTGTGTAACTTTGATGATATGGCGCTTGTTTATCAAATAGATTATCGATACCAGCCGTGAACCCTAAACTACGGGTTAATTGGTAATAAAGCTGTGTATTATGATAGGTCACAGCGTCTACAGAATCACCAATATCACCTGCAGCGGCGTATTGATCATCCGCCTCGCCAATATATTGAATGTTATAGCCAAAGCGCCAATCATCTTTAGCAATATCAAAATACAAATTTGAACGCCACTTGGTATAACTGCCGTCATAGCCAATGGTGCCAGCCCGCTTTTCTACTGGTGCACCTTCATAAGTTTGCAGGTTATATTCATCTAAATAACTGACTTCAAACGAGGTGTTTGTGGTGAACTCACCAAAGTCCTTTTGATAGAACATAGCTAAATCGACACCTGATACTTCTTCTGTTGCTGCATTTCCTAATTGGGTTTGCAAATAGGTAATTTCACCGGTTTGCTCGTCGCGAATAAAGTGCTCATCGCTGCAAAAAGGGTGGCTCATATTGGCACTGTCATAACAGGCAGCAAGTTTACTTGAGCCATTGACTGAGTTAATTGCGTTTTCAATTTTTATGTCATAGTAATCAAGCGTGACATTCAGCCCCTCGATAAAACTCACATCCCACACAACACCGACAGTGAATGTGTCAGCCTCTTCAGGTTGTAAATCTGCGTTACCACCACGGTCAGTTAATATAGTGCCTTCATGGTTAAAATCCATCGGTACGCCTGCAGCTTGGCAATTGGCAAAACGATTTGAGTTTGAGTCTAGTTGGCTCCAGTCACTGCAAGGATCAGTGGTGTTCATTGAGCCTTGGCTTATACCACCAAACAGCTCTGGAATATTAGGTACTCTAAACGCGGTTGATTGAGTTGTACGAAGGGTGAGCTGGTCATTCAGCATCCACTGTAAGCCGAGTTTATAGTTAGTATCACTTCCAAACGTATCAAAATGCGAGTAACGCACAGCAGCGGTTAAATCAACAGCTTTAGCCAGAGGCTTATCTGCCAAAAGCGGAATATAAGCTTCTAAATACACTTCATCAGCGGTGTATTCTCCACTAATAGGGTCCTGTTGGCTGGTATTTGCTTCACCAATTATTGCTAAAGGATCAGGGTTACTCCAGCCCTTTTCTTTTCGATGCTCAATACCTGTGGCAAAACTCATAGTACCTGCAGGAAGTTGCCATAAGTCACCCGTTAAATTGGCAGTTAGGCTTAATTGTTCATTCCCTCCATCACTCATCATATCGAATAAGAAGTAATCGAGCATTTCAGGGGTTAGTGAGCCCTCTCCCCAAAAGTCAGCACAAGGTATATTCGGATCAACACTGCAATTATCGTAATCAGTTGCCTCACCTAAGCGAGTGTTGTTAATGACATTGGTGACTTCAAATGAACCACGATTACTGCCGTAATTAACTGCGGCATCCCATTGCCAACCATTGTCTAAATCCCCTTGTAAACCGGCTACAACTCGCCATGTATCTGTTTCAATATTAAATTCACGAGGCGCTTCAGCTAAACGGCGGCTGTTAAGTAAAAAATCATTCTCAGTGGGGTTAGACTCGTGCCAGCTTGGTATTGTAATACCACTGACAGTTTGCGGAGTTGCGGGTAATGTAGAACTACGATGGGTATACATCGCCTCTGTAAATAGCTGCACATTGTCAGTTAAGTCGTACTCGCCTGAGGCAAAGACATTAAAACGCTCATTTGGCTGCACCGCATTAAAGTATTCAAAATAGTTGTCTCTATCGCTACTAGTATATTCATCACTACCATTAGGTAATAATTTCACTTCATCACCGATTGAATTACCATTTTCATCCAAGAAATAACCGCGACCTCCTGGCAATGCAGTGCTGCCGCCACAGACTAATTCACCGTCGACTTCAGTTAATGGACATGGGGCGCGACTGGTCATTTCTACCGCGTCAGTTTTATCATAACTTAACGCAATATATCCGCTGCCTCGCTCACCAACTTTCCCCACTGCTAAATCAAATTGATATTGCTCGCCATCACCTTGTTCAGTCATGCCCGTTCTTGCTTGAAACTCAACACCATCAATTTGGTCTTTAGTAATAATGTTAACCACACCTGCGACAGCGTCGGCGCCATAAACAGCAGAAGCACCATCTTTTAATACTTCAATACGCTCAATGACGCTGACAGGAATAGTATTTAAGTCCACTGACGAGTTAGCCCCCGTACCGCTGTTTACCATTCGTCTGCCATTAAGCAGTACTAGAGTTCGGTTTACCCCAAGACCTCGAAGGTTCACTTGAGTTGAGCCATAACCACCATCAGTCCAATAAGCATTAGTTTGATTACCGGCAAACCCTGCAGAAGCAGACATTCTTTGCAATACTGCATCCACTGACGTTGCCCCCATCTGGGCAATATCATCAGCGGTGAACACTGCCATTGGTGCGGTTGAGGTGATTTCTTCTCTTTTTATCCGACTGCCAGTAATGCTAATTTTTTCCATCGATTTCAAATAAGGTGAGTGGCTTGCTGCAATGGACTCGGTCGCCATACTGTTAACTTCAATATCGTTCGCTTCGATATCAGATGAGGCAACAGAAATAAATGAACATAACGTCGCAGAAACCAATAAAGCGACCCTAGAAAAAGAAAATCTCACTGAATTCACCATGACAACCTTTAGTAGTATGCAAAATAGTTAACGTAATCACACAATTATTTAGCCGTTCAACGTGCTAAACAACTTACAATTGTCATACTGCGACACTGTGTCACACCCCAGTAAAAGCCCAGAATACAAAGCGAGCAAAATATACATCCCGTACCTTCACTATCAATTTTGATGAAATGAAATAAACGGTCTGAATGACAAAATGATTAACTCATCAATAAATTGTTGTACTCTAAAGCCAATAATCCCCTTCGGATATTTCGATGAAACAAATACTCGCTCTATTTTTAGCATCACAAGTGGCTTGCTTTACTTCTGCAGTGTCAGCAGGCACTTTACACGACGCGTCGCTCGCTAAATTACCTGAGCCATTGAGCAATAATGCCATTGCAAAAGTCAGTACTACGCAGGGTCAATACTTGCTGAGTTTTACCGGGCTAGCTCAAGGTAAAGGCTACCAAGATGTGCACAATAAAGCCTGGGCACTAAATTTAACTAAAGCAGAAGCTCAATGGCAACCCATTAAAGCCGTACCATTTGTCGCTCCACTTGCTGGTCGTTTAGCGTCTATTGCAGTTGGTCTTGAAGATAAAGCCTATGTTTTTGGCGGTTATACTGTTGCCGAAAACCATGAAGAAATCAGCACTGTAGATAACTACCAATTTGATATATTAAATAATCAATACCAACGTATTGCAGATATGCCAGTGGCTGTGGATGACACTGCAGCGAGTGTATATCAGCAGCGTTATATCTATTTGTTTGGCGGCTGGCATAACGATGGCAATGTTAACTTAGTCCAAGTTTACGACACCAAAACTAACACTTGGGATCAAGCTAGCCCTATTCCTGCTCCAGCAGTATTTGGTCAAGCCGTTGCGATGGTAAATAATAAAATCGTCTTGTGTGATGGGGTAAAAGTGCAGGCTAATATTGGTCAACGTCGAAGTTATCAATCATCACCAGTGTGTTTGTACGGTGAAGTTAATCCTCAAAATCATTTAAGGATCAGCTGGCAATTATTACCTCATTATTCTATTGCCACGCCAACAGATCAAAGCAGAACGACACCATTAGCTACCGCTCACTATCGTATGGCGGCGACTGGCATTA
The DNA here is from genome assembly GCF_020806285.1 of Shewanella sp. 10N.7. NCBI lineage: Bacteria > Pseudomonadati > Pseudomonadota > Gammaproteobacteria > Alteromonadales > Shewanellaceae > Shewanella > Shewanella sp. 10N.7. The sequence goes on along the minus strand of NZ_JAJGZS010000038.1, from coordinate 25,761 downwards.
ATAATACCGCTGATGGACAAGCCGTATTTATGGCTGGCAGCAACAACCCATATAACTACAGCGGTATCGGTTATAACGGTGAACCTAGCGAGCCACACAACTTACAATACACCTTTGATTTTAAAACGATGCAATGGCTTGCGCCTGTTCCGCTTGATGTTCCTAGCATGGATCATCGAGGGTTAATCTGCCACCAAGACCAATTACTGAGAGTGGGCGGTATGCTTAAGCAACAACAGATTAGCGATCAAATACTCTCAAGTGGATTAACGGGTAATCAAACTTGTACTCTGTAAGGAGTATAGAGTCTTATGTAATGTGATCTAGCTAACAATAAAACATCGATTTGATTGCCTCAATTAAAGATACATTTAAAATACATGTATAAATTAAATGTATCTTTTGGAATCACTATGACATCTACTGACCTTGAGCAATTAAGCACTTTATCAATACCCGCTTTGATTGATCACCTTGAATCGACTCATCACCAGTATGTTCGTGAAACTGCGCCACTGTTAGTTGAGTACTCGCAAAAAATGGTACAAGCCCACGGCGAAGATCATGCTGAAATTAAACCATTAGCCACGCTAATCGGTGCACTAATCGCTGATTTAATGCCGCATTTAATGAAAGAAGAACAAATATTGTTTCCTGCAATGCGAAGACTGGCTGCAGGCGAAGAAGTGAATGGCTGTTTTGGTCATATTGGGAATCCAATTAATGCCATGGAGCACGAGCATGATCATGCTGGCACAGTTTTGCAGCAGTTAAGAGAGCTCACCAATAATTACCAAATCCCTGAAGGCGTTTGTAGCACATGGCAAAAATGCTACCGCACTTTGGCCGAGTTTGATGCGGACTTACAAGCTCATATTCATACTGAAAATGTATTATTGTTTCCAAAAGCGCTAGCTATTTAACTCTCATCATCTCTGATGAGTTGATAAAAACAAACCTATTTGATTCATCAAGTCCTTGGCTCTTGCTTCCCCCAGCAGAGCCATTTTTATGTCTTGAGGTTATTCATCTATAAGCATAAACAAGCCCTGCTAAGTGCTTGTAATAATCAAAACTACTCGAACAATGCAGGACTAGCTCTTAATTTAAAGTTCAGTTCACGCTAGCATTTTGTGACTCACTTTTTGTCCACTTTCGCCCTTGATGCGCCATACGATATAAAATAGGTAGCACAAACAGCGTCAACATTGTCGATGAGATAATGCCACCAATCACTACAGTAGCAATAGGTCGTTGTACTTCAGCACCTGTACCAATGTTTAGCGCCATGGGAACAAAGCCAAGCCCTGCCACTAATGCCGTCATCAATACAGGACGTAACCTAATCAATGCCCCGTCAATAATGGCATTCAGTAACTCGCCTTTCTCTTGATATAACTGCCGAATAAAGCTCAACAGCACTAAGCCATTAAGCACCGCCACACCAGATAATGCGATGAATCCAACACCAGCAGAAATAGATAACGGCATGTCTCTGAGCCATAACGAAATAACACCACCTGTTAACGCAAGTGGGATCCCGGTAAAGACAATGGCAGCATCTCTTACCGAATTAAACGCCATAACTAACAAGCCTAAAATAAGCGCCAACGTCAGAGGCACCACTATCAATAAACGTTGACTGGCTGATTCTAGTTGCTCAAATGTGCCACCATATTCCAACCAATAACCAGCCGGCAAATCCACTTGCTGACTAATTTGTTGTTTTGCTTCAGTGACGAATGAGCCTAAGTCACGACCACGCACGTTAGCTGTTACGACAATACGGCGTTTACCGTTCTCACGGCTGATTTGATTTGGAGATGGTGCGATATCTAATGTCGCTACTTCAGATAAAGGCACATACTGCCCCGATGGCAGTACAATAGGTAACGCTTGTAAATTCTCTACATCTTTACGAATATTTTCAGGTAAACGCTGAACAATCTTAAAGCGACGATCACCTTCAAAAATAAGCCCTGCCTCTTCACCACCGATGGCCGTTGCGACAAAATCTTGCAGCTCACTGACCGTTAAACCATAGCGAGCTAACGCCATGCGATCAGGTTGAATTGACAACATTGGTAAACCCGTCACTTGCTCAACTTGAAGATCCGATGCGCCTTCAATTTGCTCTAACACTTCATGAATGGCATTGGCCGAGGTTAATAATTGCTGTAAATCATCACCAACCACTTTAATGCCTAAGTCAGCACGTACACCCGAAATGAGTTCGTTAAAACGCATTTCAATTGGCTGCGTCAGTTCAAAGTTATTACCAGGTTGACCAGAAACAGCATCGACAATATCGGCGGCAAGCGCATCATGGCTCATTTTCGGATTTGGCCATTCATTACGAGGTTTAAGCATAATGAAAGTATCAGCAATATTCGGCGGCATAGGGTCGTTCGCCACCTCTGGGGTTCCTATTTTAGAAAATACATTGAGTACTTGGGGGAAGTGTTTAATTCTATCCTCAAGCATCATTTGCATATCTACAGATTGCTCTAAACCTGTACCTGGAATGCGAATCGCCTGCAGCAAAATATCTTCTTCATTAAGCTGTGGAATAAACTCTGACCCCAGCGTAGTGGCTAACCAAATTGACAATGCCACCAAACCTACAGCTGCACTCAACACTAACCAGCGAAACTTCATCGCTACAATCAACAATGGTTTATACAAAGATTTACTTAAGGTAATAACCCGGCTTTCTTTTTCGCTAATCTTACCTGTCATAAACAAAGCAACAGCGGCAGGAACAAGCGTTAACGACAGCACTAACGCTGCTAAAAGTGCCATCACAACGGTGGCAGCCATTGGGTGGAACATCTTACCTTCAACACCCGTAAGGCTGAATAGTGGAATATAAACGACGGTAATGATCAATACGCCAAATAAGCTTGGGCGAATAACTTCATTAGTTGCCTCATACACCAATTGTAAACGTTGTTTACGTGGCAAAATATGCCCGCCATTTTGTGCCTGTGCTTGGCCTAATCGGCGAATGGCATTTTCGACAATAATCACCGCACCATCGACAATCAAGCCAAAATCCAATGCCCCTAAGCTCATCAGGTTTGCAGATACGCCAGCTTGCACCATACCTGTCATTGTCGCTAACATTGCCAGCGGAATGACCGCAGCAGTGATGAGGGCTGCTCTTGCGTTGCCCAACAAAATGAATAGCACCACAATAACTAACAATGCACCTTCAACGAGATTTTTCTGAACTGTATATACCGCTTTATCAACCAAAGTCGTGCGATCATATACTGCCTCAACTTTAATCCCATCAGGTAATGACGCTTTAACGTCCTCAAGTCTTCCGGCCACAGCTAATGATACTTGGCGTGAATTCTCGCCCACCAGCATCATTGCACTGCCTAATACGGTTTCTTTTCCGTCTCGAGTGGCGGCGCCAGTTCTTAACGCCTTACCAATGCCAACCTCTGCCACATCACTCATTAAGATTGGTGCGTTATCAATACGCTTAACAACAACCTGTTTAATATCGCTAATGGTTTTAAGCTGCCCGGCTGAACGAACTGTAAGTTGCTGCCCTTCGCGCTCAATATACCCTGCACCACGATTGCTGTTATTGCTTTGCAGCGCCATTTTGATATCGACAAAGGAAACCCCATAGGTCAACATTCTCAATGGTTGAGGCGTGATGTGATATTCCTTATCAAAGCCCCCTATGGTGTTGATTTCAGTCACTCCTTTCACTTGAGCTAATTGCGGTTTAATAATCCAGTCTTGGATTTCTCTTAGCGCTGTAGCATCGAAATCACTTCCATCAGCTTGTTGAGCATTCGACTTCGCTTCGATGGTGTACATAAAGATTTCGCCCAGACCAGTAGAAATAGGCCCCATTTCAGGCTCAATTCCAGCAGGTAAAGCCCCTTTTATGCCATTTAAACGCTCGCTAATTAGATTACGAGCAAAATAAAGGTCGGTGCCTTCATCAAATACGACTGTCACCTGCGATAATCCATATCGCGACAATGAACGAGTGTTAGACAAATTTGGAATACCCATCAGGGCATTTTCAATTGGATAGGTAATCCGTTGTTCGGTTTCTTGTGGTGAATAACCTGCAGCACGCGTGCTTATTTGCACTTGTACATTGGTAATATCTGGCACGGCATCAATCGGTAATTTCTGATAACTCCAAAGCCCAACAGCAACCAGCAATAAAGCTAGAAACATCATCATCCAGCGTCGATTAATCGCAAGACGTAAAACTGATTCAATCATATTTCGTCTCCTTTAATGAACGTGGGCAGCACTAGATTTTTCAAGATCCGCTTTAAGAAGAAAGCTCTTCTCTACGGCATATTCTTCACCTATAGAGATGCCAGATAACACCTCTGTTAGCTGGCTATCACTCTGGCCTAACTCAACAACGCGCTTTTCAAACCCTTCCTCATTACGGACAAACACCACTTGTTGACCCTCCATAACCTGAACAGCGCGATTATCAATAACCATCGCCACAGGTTGCTGACTCAAAGTTAATTCACCTGACAACAAAGCGCCCACAGTCCATTGCCCTTGCTTATTGTCTAGTGGCGCACGAGCTAAGGTATAAGCTTGATTATTCGTTGAGTTGAGAAGATGTTTTATTGTTGAATTTACTTGCTGTTTATTCACACTCGCAGTGTCTGACCCAATAACAAGGTGTTGACCAACTGACACTGAGGTTAATTGTCCAGGGAAGATCTGATACTCAACCCACAACTCACTGTCATCCATGATGCTAAGCAGCACATTATCTGTGGCGAGCTCGCCCACATTGGCATTTCTGGTGACTACGACACCCGATATCGGCGCTGTTATTGAGTAATGCTTTAAGCTTGCATTAGACTCAACTTTGGCAATCACTTGCCCTGCTTTTACATTGTCGCCTACGGCAAAATTAAACTCAGTAATAAGCCCTGAAAATCTTGCTCTCACTTGGCTTATAGCCGTTTCTGGTACGACAGTGCGGCCATATAAGGTTAATGTTTGTTTGATATCACCCGATTGAGCAGTTTGCGAAACGAACCCTGATAATGTGACTTGCTCCGCACTGATATGCACTTGGCCTTCTTCATGTTCATCGTGTCCATGCTCGTCATGCCCGTGCTCATCATCTTTATGATCATTATGTGCTTGTTCATCTGAATGGTTTTCTGAGTGACTATCTGAATGTTCGTTTTTATGTTCATCATGCCCGTGAGCATCGTGTACTTGCTCGTTAGCGTGATGTTCAGAATGCACATCTTGATGATCATGATCGCCTGATGCATAAGCTGGAACAGCAAACATAAAGACTGCCGCCACAGCAATATGAACCACAGAAAGGTTATTGAATGTTCTTAAGTTCATTTTGGGAATCCTTGGAAATCTTTAAAAAAGGTATGTTGAGAGGCGGGAAGAGGTTCAGCAATTAATTGCTCTATGTCCACGCCATAACGCAATGCAGAAGCAGCAGCCTCAATTAATGCTCGACGAGAAAAGAGTAATTCCTCTCTTGCAGTTAAGTAATCAAGGTAGCTATATAGTCCTTGCTCATAAGCCGTTTGCGTATCTTCTAGAGCCAAAGTTAGTGTAGGAATAATGCTAGATTGCAAACGATTGACCGTGACAATGGCTTGCTGCCTATTGGCATAAGCACGATATAATTGTGCATACAATTCTCGTAAGGCAATCTCTCTATTAATCAGCACTTCATCTTTTGCTGCTTGAGCCGAAATGACAGCGCCCGTATTTCGTTCACCACTGAACAATGGCACACTGAACCCTGCCGAAAATGCCATATCGTTGGTTTGCTGCATTTGTTTTACGCCAACCGACCAACTGACATCAGTACTCGATTGCGATTGAACAAAACGTAATTCGGCTTCTTTTAGCTGAGCTTGAGTTAAATAAGCTTCGATTGCTGGGCTATATTTCACCTTTTCAAATAAAGGTGCTAATGCAACATCGTCGGTGAACTCAAATAAGCTGCCTTCAATGGTTTCATAGTTAACCTGAGTTTCTCCCCACATCATACTGAGTGCTAATTTTGCGTAATCAAGTTGATGTAAATGGGTTTCTGCAATCAGCCTGGTATTATAAACAGCCGCCTGTGCTCTTTTAACTTCAGCATCAGGAGTCACCCCCGCTTTAGCGCGTTGCTGCACCACCAATAACGTTTCTTCTGCAAGGCTCAATGCATCACCAGCAAGCTGCAACTTAGATTGCGCAGCTAACACATCAATATAGCGTCGTGTAGTTGTCGCAAGTATGCCAATCCCTGCAATCTTTTGCTCAGCATCCAGTAACGCACGTTTTCTATTCACAATGCCTATTCGAGCATCTGACTTATCGCCAAGCTCTATTATCGATGATAACGACACTGTCGTTTCTGCACTATCAACAGCTTGAAAATCGCCAGAGCCAGCAATATTTTCAAGTTCTACGCCTAATTCGAACCCAGGCGAAAGCGCTTGTGTTTGCGCCTCACCTTCAAGCGCAAGTTGTCTGAATAGAAAAGTTTTCAAAGAAGGATGCTGTAATTGAACACGTTCAATTACAGTCAGTAGCGTCAATGATTCTGAAGCGGAGATCGAGCCAGTCGCGTATGAACTGGCAGAAACTAGCGCTGTTGTCCCTAATAAACAGCAAGCTATTTTTCTTAATAGAAAAGTACACCGTTTCGGGATGGTTATATTGTAAAACATCTGAGAATTAGCCTCGATTCAATACAAAAGATAAAACCTGCTGGCAATATGATTGATTAAAAAACACAGCAAGTTTCAGCAAATTCCGTAAAAAATTTGCTCATTTAAAAATGATTTTTGATTTAACGATTAAGCTTGGGGAGGGCGTAAAAAACTAAAGTAAGGAGCTTCTACTGCGTTGGAATTAAAGGTAAAAGCCAGGTAATCCGAATAGATATTGCCATGATGTGCCATTGTGACTGGATGCATTAGCGTCATACAACAAGAGCAGCAGTTACTGCTGCATTCAGCACAGTCATCGTCAGCATGACTGTCGGCAAGAAAAATATCATCACAAAGCTCGTCGTTCGCTAGCGAGTGTTCATCAACAAAGGTTGTGTCTACTGAAGAGACATCATTGATTACTGTGGTGAAAAGTTCGACATTAACAGCGCAATCTTTATGCTCAAGAGCACAGTTGTCGGCCATCGCAACAACAGACTGCATCGCAAAAATCAGAATCAACAAGCGCGCCAGCATAGCTGGAAACGTGATCGTTGTGATTTTTACATCGCGATAAAAGCCTAACATTAATTCTTAGCGGCACCCTTTTTAGTGAACACATAATTAAATAAATAGACCAACTAATAACATGTGTATCGCGCAAGTCTATGCTAAACCCCTTTAAAACACTACTGAGATTATTTGCTAATTGAATAGACTAGACTTAAAAAACTAAAAACCTCGTTGAACGCACAATTTTAATCGATTAATCGGCGGATTTCTTGCAGCTGCTCAATTTCAAGATGCGGTAAAATATGTTGCGCCCTGCCACCTTCATCAGCTTGAAGATTAAGCCAAAGACTTTGACAGCCTGCGTGTCTTGCGCCTAATACATCACTTATAGGATGATCGCCTATGTGCAATAGTTCATTGGTTTGGATATCTAAATGCTGACAACTAAGATCAAATAAATCGCTATAGGGTTTCATTCTTACCCCATGTCCAGGATGAACCACAAACTCTAAGGCATCATTAAGCCCAACACGGCGAGCGTCAACATTACCATTAGTAATGCCAATTAATGGATACTGTTTGCCTAAGTCTGACAGTAAATTGAGAACACCATCATCAACGGTAAAGTCACTGCGATGAAAACAAAAACACTCTAAGCCTTGTTGCGCGCCTTGGGTTGCTTCAATTTCTGAATAATCCCATTGGATCAAAGCCTGCCTGAGGACTTCATAGCGCGCAGCTGTGGTGTCATGGGCCAACTCACCATGCACAGCAATAACCTGTGCTTTTAGCTCACGCCATTGGGTTATTCCCCAGTTCGTCGGGGTGTTAAATTGCTCTTGCATAAATAGTGATAACGCAGATTCGGCTTTAATAATATGCGGTGCGTTATGGTACAAGGTATCGTCTAAATCAAAACTGATCGCCTTAAAAGGCCGCAGTCGTAAATATTGTTTCATTATTTCCCCTTGGCTTTTTTCGCTCTAGGATGAGCGCCATCGTAGACTTTTGCCAAGTGCTGAAAATCGAGACTGGTATAGATTTGCGTTGTGGATAAGTTAGCGTGTCCCAATAATTCTTGCACCGCTCTTAAATCTGCACTTGATTCAAGCATATGCGTTGCGAAGGAATGTCGCAATTTATGAGGGTGAACTTTTGCAGATAAAGCTTGCTCTTGGCCCCATTTATTCATTCTGAGCTGAATACTACGATGAGATAAACGTTTGCCTTGCTGACTGACAAATAAGGCATCACCCGCTTCTGCTTTTACCAAGGCGCTTCGGCAATCACACCAATGATTAATTGCTTCTATCGCCATTTTGCCAATAGGCACAACTCGCTGCTTACTGCCTTTACCCATCACTTTGACTTCGTTTTGACTGAAATCGATATCTGCCACATCTAAACTCGCAAGCTCAGCTAAACGCAAACCGCTGGAATAAAATAACTCCATAATGGCTTTGTCACGCTTACTGAGTGGATCATCAGCATCAATATCTAACAAGTGCGTCACTGCATCTAAATCCATATTCTTAGGCAGTGGCTTTGCTTGCTTTGGTGCATTGAGTGTTTTTGCTGGGTTGGTTTTAATGGCTTGTTCACGGACTAAAAAATCAAAAAATTGCTTTAAAGACGATAAACATAACGATAATGAACGTGGGCTAAGTCCTTGTCGGTGAAGCTTAGACAGCACGGCTTGCAATTGATCGCGGTTAACCGTTAGCCAGCCTTCATTACATTCATCGAGTGAAGCGCCTTTAGGCTGCGAAAATATGATTTCAGCAGCGCGATGAATTTCATAAAGATAATTTCGTACGGTATGCGGCGAAAGCTGCCTTTCAGAATGAAGGTAGCGTTCAAATGCGGCTAGCAAACTGAGTTGACCCATGACACTGCCTCCAGTCATTGCTTAACAGAGCGTTGAGCGAGTCGGTTACCAATTAGAATTTTGGCAACATATGATCCAAAAGGTCTCTAATTTGTTGGAAAAAGAGATGATCCATATCAGGATGAAAATGGGCGGCATCAGCAGACGCTACGCCAAAAATAACTTGACCATTTTCATCTGATAATTTGGTCAGTGCTACCGAGCCCACCTCAGTGCCAAATAATCGTTTCGATTCAGATTGCGTTAAACGACCAAAGTAATAACCTTGCTGAATTCGTTGACGCCAAATCTTCGCCAATTCGCTGTCGATATCATGCACGGTTATTAGCCTTACGTGGGTAAAACCAAACTCGGCCTTTAACTTTCCAGATAAAACTTGTCTGAGCTGGCCTAAATCTTCACACTTTAAGATCTGCATCGATAAATCGCTATTAAAGCGAAATATCTTTTCATTTTCTGTGGCGATTTTCATTAAAGAAGTAATTTCTTCTTCAAGTTGAGTCACCCGTTCACGCAGCATTTCTTGACGACGCTCAACTAAGGACACCGAACCACGCTCATGGTGCGTTAAACGCATAGCCACTAAAAGCTCAGGATAGCGATTAAAAAACTCAGGATTGTCGAGCAAGTACTCACGGATCATGAGCTCATCAATCGGTAAATCTTCCATTACTACATCAGTGCCTAAAGCTGCCGCCGATTGGGCATCTTCTGCTAATAATTTTTTGGTGTTGAATGCGTCGCTCATAACTGGATTTGTCCATCAAATACGTGTTCAGCTGGCCCAGTCATCCATAATGGTTTTCCTTCACCTTCCCAATTAATGGTTAGGCGGCCGCCAGGTAAATCCACTTTTACCTGTCTGTCTAATTTATTTTGTAATATGCCAACTGCAACGGCTGCGCAAGCACCTGTGCCACAAGCGAGTGTTTCCGCTGCGCCGCGCTCATAGACTCTTAATTTAATATGGCCACGATCCACAACCTGCATAAAGCCCACATTCACTCCCTTAGGGAAGCGTTCATGCTTAGTCAGCATTGGACCAATTTCTTCCACCTCTGCGGTGTCAACGTCATCCACATCAAGTACACAATGCGGATTGCCCATTGAAATAGCACCACACAAAAACGTTTGTTTAGGGGTTTGCAATAAATAGGTTTTTTCAGGACGTTTGGCGCGAAAGGGAATTTTCCCCGGCTCTGTCACAGGTACACCCATATTCACGGTCACAGTACCATCACGCTCAAGTCGTAACGTCATTTTTCCTGAGCTAGTGCTGACGCGAATTTTATACTTGTTGATTAAGCCTTTATTACGCACGAAACGCGCAAAGCAACGTGCACCATTGCCACATTGCTCTACTTCACCGCCATCGGCATTAAAAATTCGATAATGGAAATCTAAATCTGGGTCGTAAGGAGGCTCAACTAACAATAGCTGATCAAAACCAATACCGAAATTTCGGTCAGCTAAACGGCGAATTTGATCTGGCGAAAAAAACACATTCTGTGTTACGCCATCAACCACCATAAAATCATTACCCAGTCCATGCATCTTGGTGAATTGGATCAAAAGAGTTTCCCTTATCGAACTAAAAAATAAACCTAATAAAATCAGTTAACCTTATTAAGGCGGTAAATGCTATTAAAGGCTGTGAATACCGTTAAGGCAGTAAATGCTCACCTTGCCACAATTGCTCAAGCTTTTCACGCTCACGGATCACTTGGTTTTGATCTTTATCGACCATGACCTCAGCCGCTCTTGGGCGTGAATTATAATTTGATGCCATTACAAAACCATAAGCACCGCTTGAACGCACCGCTAATAAGTCACCCGCTTGTACATTGAGCTGACGGTTTTTACCTAAAAAGTCACCGGTTTCGCACACTGGACCTACAACGTCATAGTCAAAACTCGGTGCATCAGTTAATTGTACCGGAATGATATTTTGCCATGCACTGTAAAGCGCTGGGCGGATTAAATCATTCATTGCACCGTCAACAATCGCAAAACGCTTATCGCTGTTTTCTTTCAGTGACAACACTTCAGTAACAAAAATACCTGCATTGGCTGCAATCGCACGGCCTGGTTCAAAAATTAATTTAAGTGGACGGTCGCCTAAACGCTCAAGTAACGCAGCGGCATACACATCTGGATGTGGCGGCGTTTCATCATCATAAGGGACACCTAAGCCACCACCAACATCAAAATGATGAATTTCAATACCATTGGCTGCTAAACGATCAATTAAGGCTAGCATTCGGTCCATGGCATCTAAAAATGGCTGCATTTCAGTTAACTGTGAACCAATATGACAATCCACGCCTTTAACGGCTAAGTTCGGTAACGCATGTGCACGAGCAAAAACCTGCTCAGCTTCGTCCATCGCAATACCAAATTTGTTCTCTTTAAGGCCGGTAGATATATAAGGATGTGTGCCTGCATCAACATCAGGATTAACCCTCAGTGAAACAGGGGCTACTTTTCCTAGCTTTCCTGCTACCTCATTTAATAATTCAAGTTCAGCGCTTGATTCAACATTGAAACAATAAATACCGGTATTCAGTGCTTGTTCCATTTCAGCTGTTGTTTTGCCCACACCTGAAAACACCACTTTTTTAGGGTCGCCGCCAGCGGCAATAACACGTGCAAGTTCACCACCTGAGACAATATCAAAACCACTGCCTAAACGTGCAAGTACATTTAATACTGCCAGATTCGAGTTTGCTTTAACCGCATAACAGACAAGGTGTGGGTGATCGGCTACTGCATTATCAAATGCATTCCAATGACGCTCTAACGTCGCACGTGAATAAATATATAACGGCGTGCCGTGGGTACGGGCAAGTTCAGCAACAGAACAGTCTTCAGCAAAAAGTTGATCCTGTTGATAATTAAAATAATCCAAAATGCGCTTCCTTTAAAATTGTTCTATTTTTGTGTCGACTCTTGAGACTGCTCTTGAGTTTGTTGTTGGGTTTGTTCACTAGTCGGCTCTTGCGATTTTCGCTCTTCCTGATTGGTTTCAACTTCAGGAGATTTGTATAACGGGCCTTTTTGTCCGCAGCCAATAATCGATAGGCTAGCAAGCATTACTAATAAAAACAGTCTCATTTTTCTCAACATCTATGCATATGGGGAGTTATAGCCTTATAATCGCATTCATAACCTAGGAAGTACAAGGATAGAAATACATGGCTATGACAGATACAGAATTTCATCAGTTCGCAGATGAGATGTTCGGCAAGATTGAAAACGCCATCGAAGCGGCTATTGATGAACAAGATGCCGATGTCGATATCTTCGCAAGCGGTAATGTATTGCAGTTAGAATTTGAAGATGGTTCGCAAATTGTCATCAACAAGCAAGAGCCTTTACATGAGTTATGGATAGCTAGCCGCACTGGTGGTTACCATTTCGCGTTTGTTGACGGCAAATGGTTTGATGAGCGTAACAATAGTGAGTTCATGCCTTTTGTTATCGACGCGATTACAAAACAGAGCGGCATTGCGCTATCTATTTAACACCATCGACTTGATGATGCTAAATAAGAATGAATTGAGCTTAAATATCTGAGCTCAATTCGTTCATTGCAATACCAAAAGGTACGACATTCAATTCACCGTCAATCCGTTCCAATTTAAAAAATTGCGGCATATTAAAATAGTGCAGTGATGACTCATCTCGCTCAAAAGCAAAGCTATGACTTTCTTTTTCAACTAATTCTTTCATCGACATATCATCAAATATTTGATGTTTTAATTGATTGAGTTCATCAATGATAAACACATCAAGCGCATCCGGTCGTTGCCTTAAAAAATACTGTTTCGCGCCTTTGGAAATATAAAGTTTAATTACACTAGGGATACTGCGGTAAGGATCTTTTTTTAATACTGCCACTGGCGCCGTCAACTCAGGCTTTTTAAATCGCTCTACTTTTATTGGCGCGACTTTGACGTCATCGCCTTTGAGTTCCTTATATACCATCCCCATTGAATTGAAGAATAACCCAAAGCGTTTATGTGATAACTGTATAGGGTGCATCAAGGCTGAGGACTCTCTTGCTTCATGACAATATTTTACACACAGAGTAAATACTGCCAATAACGCATCGTTGATTTGTTTTTTTAATCGTTCTGCGCAATTAACCACTTGAATATCAACTTGCTCAGGCGTGCCTTTTAAGCCTAAAGCGATAAACGCTAGGGCTTCTAGTAAACCTTGTTCGCCTTTAAAACGATGACATTGCCATTCGCCCCAGCTATTGAGGCAAATTAAATCAATCGTAGACAGCATGTTTTGTTGCTTTTTACCTAAGGAAAACACATTGCCATTCATATAATCGATCATGATTTCTTGGCCTTGCCATTTTAATGTGGGATCGCCATCCACATTGGCAACGACAATGACTTTTTTGTAAAAATACGGCTGGCACAACTCGGCTTTGGAAACTTTATTGGTTGTCGCTAATAAAGGCACTAAGCGACTGGCCAGGTCGGTTAACGCACTCGAGCGGTGCTTTTTACGGCCATATTCTTGCCAATGTGTGTCGGCTGCAGAAATCCCATTCATCGCTGACCAAGCAATCAATGCTGTGGGCGTATCTGCTTTGATAATAGATGACTCTCCAAGCAGCTGACCTGATTTTAATGGTTGTCGATAAAGGTAATAGCGCGACTCTTTGAGGCTATGAATAATGGTCATATTCGGTTCAAACACCGAACGACTCCATAGCTTGTTTAAAGGCAATAATTGATGCTCGTCATCACTAAAGTAAGTATGGAGTTTACGCGCCAGCATGCCGAGTTCTTCAACTCTAAAGCGATCACTCAATGCTTGTTTTGAGGCAAACTCTAAAAGGGTGCGATAACTGATTAATAGCAGTTCATTGAGCTGTTTGTTAAACAACTTTAATTGACCGGAATGCCAATGTTGGCTGTTGTCTAAGGTTTCTAATAAACTTGGTGGCCAGTTCCAGTCATTAACTAATTGCTGCATTTTATTGCGTCGCCAATCATTGCCGACACACGCATTGGTTAAATTCACACCACATTTAAGATAAAAGCAACGTCGGACAATTTCTAAACGCCTGATATCATGCTTAGCTAATAAGTAGCTTTCAATACGTTGGTATAAAATAAGGTAAGCGTCATTAGATTCAGAAAAATCACCTTGCTCACATTGTTGCCAAATTTGCGCAGTAATGAAATGAGACTCTGGATAATCAGCAGCATACGTTTCTAACAACAATACTTTAAGCAGCGCTTTATGGGGTTTGTTTAAGCCTTTATACAATTGCCATAAGGACGCACCAAAATACTCAGTTGCTGGCATGGATTGCACGTCGCCTAAAAATAATACCGATTCATCTTGATTAGAGTTAGGCCACCATCCAACGGTTTTTCCCGCCAAACGTATGTGGGAGCGATAAAATTCTTCTAACAATAACCAATGCTGGGTACTGCCGCTGTGCTCTTCACCTAACGAGCTATAACAGTTTTCAAAGGCACTGCACTCGCGAAATTGTAATGGGTGAACCAGATAAAAGTTAACTTCAAAGTCTAAAGAAGCAAACCATTGAGTCAATGCTGTGGTTTTCTCGGTAATTAAGGTTAAATCTGCATTGCTCAAGTTGGCCTTATACACTAGCCATACATCAACATCACTTTTAGGGTTTTGACCAAAGCTTGCCGTGCTGCCCATGGCATAAATGCCTTCAAAAGAACAAGGTTCTGCGGCGTTTGAAGTCAGTTTAGGCAAATTAAAAACATCACATGCCGAAAGTGATTTTGTAGAATCCTGGTATTGATTGATACCGAATGGCGTTAATGCTGAATTGCCACCAGGCAATTGCGGGTGATGATGCTGAATAAGGTAAGCAATGAGATCAAACAGGTTTTGCTGTTTTGGTGACAACAGAGATTGAGCTCGTTCATAGCGAACGAGATTAAGTTGGTTGGCAATTTCAGCTGAGCGAGGCACTTTTTCTATCAAGGCTTCCATCCTTGTACTATCACCTTACGACTTATTCACACACACATTTAAGTAAACACTCGCTTAAATTAGGGATAAATTCATTAGCAATAACTTGTTCATGGTATCACTTTTATTTAAATACGCCAGTAAATGAGATCTACGTCACAAAAAAAAGATGTGCATAGTTCAAACAATCGCTATCGGTTTGTTACATAAGCCCACAGGCAATGTTAGCATTGTCGCAATTAAGTCTATCGATGGAACTCTCTAGCATGTCTCAAAATGTTATTCGTATCGCTACTCGTAAAAGTCCACTGGCTATGTGGCAAGCTGAATTCGTTAAAGCTGAACTTGAACGTATTCATTCAGGTTTAACGGTTGAACTTTTGCCAATGAGCACTAAAGGAGACGTTATTTTAGATACGCCTCTTGCTAAAGTGGGTGGTAAAGGTTTATTTGTTAAAGAGCTTGAAGTTGCCATGCTTGAAGATCGCGCAGATATCGCTGTGCATTCAATGAAAGATGTGCCAGTAGATTTCCCTGAAGGGTTAGGTTTACAAGTTATTTGTGAACGTGAAGATCCACGTGATGCATTCGTATCTAATACCTACAAAACAATTGCAGAATTACCGCAAGGTGCTGTAGTAGGTACTTCTAGTTTACGTCGTCAATGCCAAATTCGCGCTGCCCGCCCAGATCTTGTCATCAAAGACTTACGCGGCAATGTAGGTACACGTTTAGCTAAACTAGACAGTGGCGATTACGATGCCATTATCCTTGCAGCAGCTGGACTTATTCGTCTTAAATTAGATGAGCGTATTGCTAGCTTTATTTCTGCAGAAGATTCACTACCAGCTAACGGTCAAGGTGCTGTAGGTATTGAATGCCGTATGAATGACGAACGTGTTAAAGCACTACTTGCTCCACTTGAGCATTTAGAAACTCGTTACCGCGTACTTGCTGAGCGTGCTATGAACACTCGCCTTGAAGGTGGTTGTCAGGTGCCAATCGGTGCTTATGCTGAAATCGAAGGTGATACCTTAAGTTTACGTGGTTTAGTGGGTAACCCTGATGGTAGTCAAGTCATTGAAGGCGCTGTATCTGGACTTAAAACTGATGCTGTTGCACTAGGTGAAGCACTAGCTGAAGATTTACTAAGCCGTGGCGCAAAAACTATTTTAGACGCTGTTTACAACAAGTAATCAGGCAAAGTCAAAATATGAAAGTCTTGCTAACGCGCCCAGAAGGGCGCAATCAAGCGATGGCTGAGCAGCTTAAAAATAAAGGCGTCGACTTTATTGTCACGCCTTTATTAGCTGTTGCTGCAACACTCTCCCCTATTGAAGCCCATCAACTCTCTCAAGCTGACAGTATTATTTTTATCAGCACCAATGCAGTTCATTTTGCCGCTCAATCACTTAAAGGTCAGTTTCCAAATTGCCGCTACTACGCTGTCGGTCAAGCGACTGCTGATGCATTAACCCAATACAATATTCAAGCTGAAGTTGCCCCTGAAAACAGCCAAGATAGTGAAGGGTTGCTCTCACTTTCGTCACTTGCTGAGATCCAACATCAGCGAATTATCATCGTCAGAGGGGTTGGTGGTAGAGAAACCATTGCAGAAAAATTAACCTTAAGACAAGCTAAAGTTAACTATTGGGAAGTTTACCAAAGAGTTATGCCAAAGCTTGATGCACAAAGCGTTTGCAGCCACTGGCAGGCAGCCCAAATAGACACAATTGTGGTCACCAGCGGCGAAGTCCTTGTTAATCTAATTAATCTTGTGCCAAAAGAGTTATTTGCATGGTTGCAATCATGTCATATCATAGTCCCAAGTCACCGAGTGGAACAAAGGGCAAAAACAGCAGGACTTTGTCACGTCACTAATGCTAATGGCGCGAATACTCAAGCTGTTTTACAGGCGTTATCTCTTTAATCATTAAAGCAAAGTCTGTTATTTGCGATCTTGTTTAATCCTGCCAGACTTGTACCCTATCACTCGATATTTATGTCGCGCAGTAAATGGTCGCACTAGTAAATAGCCACACTAGGCACTCAAGGACAGCTCATGGAAAACAATAAGCAAGACTCAAGTCAAATAAATACCAAGGATTCAACCGCTGAATCAGTGAATAATGAGGCTGAGTCTTCAACTGAACTTGAAACCAGTACCACTCCAAGTACTAAGCAAACGGCTCAATCAACTCCCCCCTCATCAACTAAGATCGTCGATACTGAAAGTCATAGTGACGATGCAGCATCTACTTCAAATAGAAAAAGTTCGTGGTGGGTAAGATTGAGCATTTTATTATGCCTCATCATTGCACTCGCTGGCATTGGCATTAGTTACCTGTTGCTCGTTGAACTTGAAAGCCAAAAAATTGAACTGCAAACTAAAAATCAGCAGACTCAAGCTATCAGCAATGAAGTGACTGAAGCCCTAATAGAGCCCAAAAGACGTATCGCTGAGTTAGAAATACAACAGCAAAATGATAGCTTGGCTTACCAGCAGCAAAATCAACTGGCTAAATCACATCAACAATTACAAGAGCGTGTGGCCACTATTGCCCAACGCAATCCAAACCATTGGATGGCATCGGAAGCTGAATACTTAGTCCGTATGGCGGGAAGAAAGCTATGGCTTGAAAATGACCCTAAAACAGCGGCCAGCCTATTAAGTTCTGCGGATGACCGTATTGAAGCAATGAAAGATCCTGCACTGCTACCTATACGCCGAGCTCTTGCCCACGACTTAGCCAAAACCAATGCGATTAAAACCACAGATGTAGCCGGTACTATCTATACTATCGATAGTATTTTAATCCAGCTGGATAGCTTGCCGTTAAACCGCGCTAAAGCGCAGTCAGCAGAAGACTTGGCAGAGCAGCATGTAATAACGGATTCGTTAGATGATTGGCAAAGTAACCTTGCTAAAACCTGGCACTCAGTCACCGATGGGTTCATTACTATTCGTAAACGCACCACAGATTTAGAGCCGTTACTGGCCCCAGATCAACAATGGTACTTAATTGAGAATATTCGCAATAAACTCTTACAGGCGCAACTTGCTTTATACCAGCATGATGAAGTGAACTACCGACAATCAATTGGGTTCGCTCGAACTTGGATTCAACAATATTTTGATTTAGAAGAAACCAAAACTCAAGAAGCAATGACAGCGTTAGATGCGTTAATCACTGTCAAAATTGAGCAAGTTAAACATACCAATTTTGAGTCAACTCGATTGTTACAACAACTGATTACCTTTGGCTCATTGGTTCCAACTGAGGAACCGCAGTTATGATTAAAGTTCTGGCCTATGTCATCATCATTTTAATTGGTTTTTGTATTAGTCCGTTTATTATCGGAAATACAGGTTACGTATACATTGCTGCTGGTGAATATCAAATTGAAACCAGTTTAGTATTTGGCCTACTGGGCTTAGTATTGTTTTACTGCGCATTACAGTTAGTAGAATGGCTGATTATTTTCTTACTTAATGTGGTCATTAATAGCCGGTATTTACCTGAAAGGTGGCGCAGAGAAGCAGCTAAAAAATATACCCTTCAAGGCGCACTCGCACTGGCTGAAGAAGATTGGCCAAACGCAGAAAAAGCCATGGCAAAAGGTGCAGCAAAAGGCGAACTACCAGCTTTAAACCTTTTTGCTGCCGCAAGAGCTGCTCATCATCAGCTTAATACTGACGCCCGTGATAAATATTTAGCCGAAGCAGCTAAAGATCCATTAACTAAAACAGCGGTCAATACCTCGAAAACGCGCTACTTAATTCAACAAGGGAATCTCGCCGAAGCCAGAGCAGAGCTCGATTCATTAAACCCAACAAGTAAAAGTAAAACACCAGTATTGAAGCTAGCGCTAGACCTTTATCAGTTGCAACAAGACTGGCAAGCCTTAAAAATTCTATTACCCGCTATTCGCAAACGCCAAATAGTGTCAGAGCAACAATGTACTGATGTTGAGCATTTGACCAATACAGCATTGTTAAATGCGGCAATAGAAGCCAACGAACAAGAATTAGAGAAGAGTTGGCATTGGTTGAGTAAAGCGGAAAGAAACCAAGCTAAATTGATTGCGATATACGCTCGCGGTCTATGCCAATACGATAGCAAAAAAGATGCTTTAAAGCTCATCACTAAGAGTCTTAAAGCTGAACCTGATCCTGCAATACTGTCTGTATTACCTTTAATCCTTGATTCAGAAGATGAAGATGTTAGAAAGTTATTGCTGCGTTTTGAGCAAACACACGAACATGATGCTGAATATCAAATATGTATGGCTAAATTAGCTCAGCAAAAACGCGATATTAAATCAGCTAAAAAACATTGGTTACAGGTTTGCGAGATCGTCCCCAAACGTGAAAATTGGTTAGCACTCGCTCAAATTCAAGAGCAGCTTGGCGAAAATACAGCTGCATTACAAAGCTATCGCAAAGCAGCTAATTCTACTGAATAATATTCAGAAAACCGAATATTTAACTAAACAAAAAACCTGTCATTGGCAGGTTTTTTTATATCTATATCGATCTAAACCCTCGTTTGAATCGTATAAATTCTCCTCTAATTCAGCAAATTGTTCTCTTCATACTTTATTATTAAATCTGTAACAATTTCGACTAATTACTCAGTAATGTTGATTTAACAAGTAAAAATTAATTTTAAAATCTTTTCATTACCTTACCTCTAATTACACAGAGGTCAAAAAATTGACCATCGGTACATATAACGCTAAAATTGTTACATTACGGCTAATGTTTCTCGCTGACTTTGTAACGAAAAATATAGCAATGTGATTTTTTATGCAGCAAATGTAAATACATTGCTAAATAGGGTTTTGGAGTTAAATATGAGTTCTGTTGTAACGAATAAAAATGGTGTTTTGAGTTCAGCTAATGGTGATATTTCGCTTACCATCAATGACCAAACAAAAAGTATTCTTCCAGGGGAATCAATTCCTGCTGGAGCAGAACTCCATTTTGCAGATGGCTTGGCATTCGTAGTCACGTTTGATGACGGCACTATTTTAAATGGTGATGAGGTCAATACAGAGCAAACAGATACTAGCACAACAGATGATTCAGTAGCTCAATTTTCAACGGAGATGAGTCCTGAAGAACTCGCTGAGATTGAAGCCTTACAAGCACTTATTCTTTCAGGTGAAGACCCAACCGAAGAATTACCAGAAACAGCTGCTGGTGAAACAGCGGGTAATGAAGGAGGTAGCGACTTTGCTTCTCTTGCTAGGGAAGGTTCAGAAACCATTGCCACCGCAGGCTTTGATACATCTTTTGAAGCTCCAGACCCAATAACAGCAAACTTGTCGTTAGGTGACGAAGGGGTTAATGCATTAATCAATAACAATTTTAATGTTGCTCAGTTCACCGATAATTTTGTTAATGGTGTTTCTTTCACTACTTCTTCTGGTTTGTCTGGTTTTACCGGTGATTTCGGTTCTCCTGGTTCATTTGCATATTTACCCGGTGATACTATTACTTTCATGGTCGGTGGTGTAACCATTGCCACATTCAGCGCTGATGTAATTCAAGGCGATATATTATTTTTGCAAGATATTGCCGGGACATTATTGTCCGACACGAATATGGATTACGTCGAGAACATGGCTATTTTTTTACAAGCCTTGGACAACGACCTAACTGACGGTGTAGACGATGGAATACTTAACACTAATAGTTTGGTCAATATTGAAGATAGCTACGCCACCAATATCAATATCCTACTATCTGTTCATGAAGCCTTAGCAAATTACATTGACCCAACTACAGGTCAGTCTCTAAATATCGCCACAGCTGGTAAAGAAATGATTTCACAGGTTCTTGCAGAACTAGGGATTATTTTTACTCGTGATACAGAAAGACAAGATAATGAGCAGAACTTGTTTGAAACTATCGCAATGGAGCACGTCGCAGATACTATTGATGACATTGCTGGCGATAGAACACCTGATGAGCACGATGAACGTACAATCGATACTCTCGAGGTTCCTGGTGGGCTAATTACCTACAACTATAACGAATTAGACGGTCAGATTACTTTTTCGGCTAATGATTTACTTGAAGGTGCTGTTGGCCAGCAAGTGATCGATCAAAACTTGCTAGTGAGTAATGTCCGCCTCAGCGCTGCATTTGAAGATATTGGTACCTTGCAAGATTTGGGCGACGGCAATTATGTCATCATCTTGAATGAAGGCATTACTCAATACGACCTTGAAGGGTTAAGTATTGATTACCGCGTAGAAGATTGGACCGTATTCAGAGACGTTAGTTCTGCCACTCAAGATCAATACAAATCGCATTTATCTGCTGAAATTCCTGATGTGTTTGAAGATGTTGGATTTAACCAGTTTACTTTAAATAGTGAGCTGACTTTTGAAGATGACCAAGCACTTTCTATTATCTTTACCAGCGAGTTATTAAGTGAACAGCTAGGTTACCCAATTGCAGAATATGCCGATGATTATTTAGTCCCATTAGAGTACTCCAATGATGGTGGCCTAACTTGGCAAACCATGACAGTTACAGGTATTGATACCAGTGGTGACTTAGCGAGACCTATCTTTGGTTTCACCCTTGAAGCGGGTAATGATAGTGTGATGATCCGCGTCCCTATTTTTGATGACGCTATTATTGAGCCTACCGAATATTTCAATGCTGTTGTTACTGGTGAGAACGTCTACGATGAAGAGCTAGAATTTGCCATTTTTGATAATGATGGTGAAGGTTCGAATTTACCGGTTGTTGATATTGATTATGCTGTAGTAGTTGAAGGAATGGAGTTTGCTTTATTCACCCTCACCTTGAGCGAACCTAGTACTGAAACGATTACTCTTGATTACAGCTCAGAAGAACTGACCGCTTTATTTGGTGAAGATTTTATCAATGTCAGCGGTACCGTTACATTCTTGCCTGGTGAAACAACTGCATATATCACTGTACCAATTGTCGATGACTTAATTGTTGAGGATAGCCCTGAATTTGCACTAATTAATTTATCTAATGTCACCAATGCTGTTTTAGGTGATACCCAAGCAACTTTACGTATTTATGACAATGACTTACCTGATAATACCGCTATCGCGTTAGATATCGATCCTGTTACAGGTGATAACATACTTACACCAGATGAAAGTACAGGCACAGTGACCATTACTGGTACTGTCACCGCCGATGCGTCAATCACTACCGGTATTATCATGCTGACCATAAATGGTCAGGAATACCAAGCAATCATGCAATCTGACGGGACATTCTCTGTCGAGGTCGACGCGACGGATCTAGTCAATGATGTTGATACAATTATTGAAGGTATTGTTTACGGTTATGGTGCAGATGGAGCCAAAGGCACTGCTACAGCAACTGAAGATTACGACATCCCAACCGAAGCGCAGAATGATGCAATCGTCATCGCAGAAGACACGGTTGCAGAAGGCAACGTATTAGATAACGATTCAGACACTGACGATGTTTTAAGTGTTGTCAGCTTTGAAGTTAATGGCGAAACCTATAATGCTGGTGACTCAGTCACTTTAGAAGAAGGTGTGTTGGTTTTAAATAGCGACGGTAGCTATTCATTTACACCAAATGCGGATTGGAATGGCCAAGTTCCTGTTATTACGTACACAACTAATACCAATGTCACTGCAACACTGACCATTGAAGTAACGCCTATTGCTGATGGCGCTCCTGGTGTGGTTATTAATACTGATACCAATAACGATGGCATTATCAGCGAAGAAGAATTAGCAGGTAATACTGAAGTTTCTGTAACGATTGATCTAACAACAACTGGTGCACAGCCTGGTGATACCTTAGTTGTTAACGGTCAGGAAATTATTCTAACCCAAGAAGATATTGATAATGGTTCAATAGATTTAACGCTGCCAGCCCCTGCTGAAGGTGAAACGATTGAAGTAGTAGCAACCATTATTGATAGTGCCGGTAATATAAGTCCTGAAGGTTCCGATAGTGCATTACTAGATACCGTCCCTCCAGTGATTACCGTTGTCGCTCCAGATAATAGTAATGATGATACGCCAACTATTACAGGTTCAACAGATGCTGAACCAGGTAGTACTGTCACTATCGTTGTCACTGACAGTGAAGGCAATGAGCAAGTACTCGAAGCCATTGTTGATGAAGATGGAAATTACCAAGTTGACGTAGCACAACCTTTGGCTGATGGTGATTACACTGTTGTTGCAGAAGTCACTGATCCTGCAGGTAATACAGCTACAGATAACGACGATGGTCAAATAGACACTATCGCTCCCGTTATTACTGTAAATGCACCTGATAATAACATCGACACTACTCCAACAATTACGGGGACAACTGATGCTGCTCCGGGAAGCACGGTTACGCTTACGATTACTGACCACGAAGGTAACGAACAAATCTTAGAGGCGATTGTTAACCCTGACGGTAGTTACGAGGTTGATGTAGCTGAGCCATTAGCTGAAGGGGAATATAACGTAGTCGCGGTTGTTACAGACCCTGCTGGCAACTCTGCAAGTGCTAATGACACTGGAGATATAGACACGACAGCTCCAGAGATCACCGTGAGTGCACCTGATAATTCAGCTGATACGACACCAACGATTACTGGTACGACAGATGCAGAACCAGGCAGTACAGTCACAATTATTGTCACTGACAGTGCAGGCCAAGAACAAATAATCGAAACCATTGTAAACCCAGATGGTACTTATAGCGTTGAGGTTCCTTTACCATTAGCCGAAGGCGATTACACTGCTGTAGCAGGCGTTTCTGATAGTGCTGGTAATGGTGCCTTTGCAGAAGACAACGGCGATATAGATCTAACGCCACCAACTATCACTGTTAGCACTCCTGATGATGCAAGTGATAATACTCCTCTAATCACTGGGACAACTGATGCAACTCCAGGCAGCACCGTTACCTTAGTTGTAACTGATAGCAATGGTGTTGAGCAAACCATCGAAGCAATTGTGGAACCTGATGGCAGCTATCAAGTTGAAGTACCGAATGAGCTGTCAGAAGGTGATTACTCAGTAATAGCCGAAGTGACAGATCCTGCTGGAAATACAGCAACTGCAAATGATACTGGTGAAATTGATGCTATTGACGGTGCCCTATCGGTCGATCTGATCATTGATGCCTCTAACCAAGGTGACATCACAGGTACGTCGCAAGATATTCCAACAGGTGGCACAGTCACCTTAGTTATCAGCGATGCTGCAGGCAATGAAATCACTATCGAAAACATTGCAGTAAACGCTGATGGCACTTATTCAGTTGATGATGTGGACTTATCGACATTAGTTGATGGCGAAATCACCGTGGTTGCGACAGCAACCGATTCAAACGGTAATGCCCTGTCAGCCAATGACACTGAAGATTTAAATGCTGTCGATGCTGAGTTAACAGTCGATCTAGTTATCGACGGGTCTAACCAAGGTGACATCACAGGTACGTCACAAGATATTCCTGCTGGCAGCACAGTCACGCTAACCCTGACTGATAGCGCTGGTAACACCATTGTTATCGAAGATGTGATTGTCAATGCTGATGGTACTTACTCAGTTGATGATGTCGACTTATCTGCTTTAGTAGACGGTGATATTACTATTGTCGCCACTGCAACAGACGCTAACGGCAATCCACTCACAGCCAACGATACTGAAGCATTAGATGCGACTGCGGGCTCAATTGATGTGGCTATGACCATCGATGATGGCGCAGAAACCGCTGCCATTTCAGGTACCACTACTGATGTCGCGCCAAACAGCACAGTCACCCTAACCCTGACTGATAGCGCTGGCACAGTGCAAGTCATCACCGGCGTCACCGTTGATGCCAATGGCGATTACAGCATTGATGGCGTAGATATTTCAGGCTTAGTTGATGGTGACATTACTGTTGATGCTCAAGCAGTCGATCAAAACGGTCAAACCGTGACGGATGCTGACACCGACAACATGGACGCGACTGCGGGCTCTATTGATGTGGCGCTGACCATCAATGACGGCGCAGAAACCGCTGACATTTCAGGTACCACCACCGATGTGGCGCCAAACTCAACTGTCACCCTAACGCTCACCGATAGCGCTGGCACAGTGCAGGTCATCACTGGCGTCACTGTTGATGCCAATGGCGATTACAGCATTGATGGCGTAGACATTTCAGGCTTAGTTGATGGTGACATTACTGTTGATGCATCAGCAGTCGATCAAAACGGTCAAACCGTCACTGATGCTGACACCGATAACATGGACGCCACTGCAGGTTCAATTGATGTGGCCCTCACCATTAATGACGGCGCAGAAACCGCTGACATTTCAGGTACCACTACCGATGTCGCGCCAAACTCAACCGTCACCCTAACGCTCACCGATAGCGCTGGCACAGTCCAAATCATCACCGGCGTGACCGTTGATGCCAATGGCGATTACAGCATTGATGGCGTAGACATTTCTGGCCTAGTTGATGGTGACATTACTGTTGATGCTCAAGCAGTCGACCAAAACGGTCAAACCGTGACGGATGCTGACACCGATAACATGGACGCCACTGCAGGTTCAATTGATGTGGCGCTCACCATCAATGACGGCGCAGAAACAGCTGACATTTCAGGTACCACTACTGATGTCGCGCCAAACAGCACAGTCACCCTAACCCTG
>NZ_JAJGZS010000037.1:0-41846 GCF_020806285.1 Shewanella sp. 10N.7 | reverse complement strand
ACGATTGTTCTGGTTAAACTCTAAGATCGTGGCCAATATTAGTTGACCACTACAAGATATACTTCGTGAATTAGTATTAAAAGACCTAAAAGAACTGACTAGAGGAAAGGTACTTTATGTTGATGAGACACCTTTTAAGTTAGCGTCTGGTACATACTATTGCTGGATATTTACAGATGGGTTTCGATCTGTATCTATCATGAGAAAAGATCGGAAGAGTGAATTTTTATTAGAGTTATTAAAAGGATTTAGAGGGGTTTTAGTAACTGATTTTTTCTCAGGGTATGACAGTATAAACTGTAAAAAACAAAAGTGTCTTATTCATTTTATGAGAGACATTAACAATGATTTACTAAAGAACCCATTTGATGATGAACTAATTAAAATATGTAATGTTATTTCTAGCACATTAAAAGGTATCATTAATATAGCAGAATGTTACGGCTATAATAAAGACCATCTTTCAACTGGGAAAAAAGAGGTAGAAATAACCATCAATGAAATCAAGAATATGAAAATTAAGTCTGAAGCCGCAGAAAAATACAGAAATAGGTTTATTCGATATCAGTCATGTTTTTTTGAGTTTATTAATCATGATAATGTTCTTTGGCATAATACGTATGCAGAACATGCCATTAAACTACTTTCAAAACATAGAAATAAAAACATAAAAAGCTTCAGATATAATCATTTAGCAGACTATGCTATTTTAATGAGCATCTATCAATCCTGTCACTTTCAAGATATTGGCTTTTTGAATTACATGTTAAGTCACGCTAGATGCAAAACAAAGTCGAGGTCAAAGTATACTGAACTTGCAAAGTTATTATCGTAAATCGCATTTAAAAGTGAATAATGAGCCTGATATTCACAGAGTTTTCTCTGGTCAGATAGTGCTACTATTAGGTGTAGGTATCTTAAAATGATGCAAAAGTGATTCGTAGACTGGCAAGATAACGCATACTTTGTCGTGAATTCTACATAAAGTAAACTTGACACAAAACAATCATGATGGAAGGAACTGTCCAGTTCCGTGCAAATCGACTACTGCTGACAACGGTGATCTTTGACGTTTTGGCATAAGAGGAGTTATCTGAAAGCAGGATTATGGGGGATCTACTCTAAGAAGGTTTTGTCCAAAAGTTTGTTAGTGATTGTGACTCCAACACCTGTAATACAACAATATGCCTTAGAGTAGATTTATCAATGATAGTTTGATTTGTCTGCTTATGATTGTAGTGAAAGTAACTGTTTATCAGATTATGTTTTAAAATGAGCGTAAAAAAGGCTGCAACTGCAGCCTTTTATTGGGTTGGTTTTCTTTTATAAAGAACTATTTAGCATCAAAGCTAAAGGCTTGTCCTGCAATGGCAGCTTCATACATTAGTCCACCTTTTGCGGCAGTAAAAATGGCCATGCCGTTCATGTAATTAGCTTTGGCTGCGGTGCGGTTACCCGCATTACCTGCCGCGGCTGAATTGCCCGTTGAGCCCACTTGCGCGTTCGCGCCAACGGTAATGGCAACAGCTGATGCTTGTGCACTGAATTCAAAGGTACCGCTAGTAAAATCATCGTAGGCGGCTTTATTCTTAAAAAATATAATTTCACTGTAAGCTTGGCCACCTAACTGAAAGCCGATAGACAGTTGCGATAGAGTGGAGTCGCCAGTATGGATCCCGCCTTTGTACACTCGACCCGCGCCATACGCTGCGCCAATACCAATGCCGCCTTTACCCACGGTTGGATAAATGGCATAACCATAAGCATTTTGGAAAAAATTCTGTACTTCAGGGGCTTTTCTAAAGTCTTCCACTGTTTTGGCATATTTATCAGCATGTGCAAAATTTGAAAAAGTCAGTCCTATTAAGACGAAGGTGACGGACAACAGTGATAATATGTTTTTCATATTTACTCCTACAAGTAAGGGAAAGCAGGGCTCAACTTAGGCTGAACCATTAGCTAGCACATGCTAACAGCAACTTGAATCCTTGAGCGATAACACAGTTGATGCTCAATGACTAAAAAGTCGATAATCAATTCAGACTAGCAGCATAACAAAGCCAGAGCCGGAAGCACAAAACTAAAACGCCTAATGACAGCTATTGTTCAGGCTGACTCACTAGGCGTTGTTAATCTTTAGGTCGAAATGATGACAATTGATTAGTTTGAGTTTTGCTTAGTCTTCTATACCTAAGACATAATAATCAAACCACTTTTTGTCCCACTCCATTTTTGCTTTACGGTGCTGATAATGGCTCAGGCCGTGGCCTTCTCCTGGGTAGACCACTAATTCTACAGGTACATTTAAATAGTGCCTTAAGGCACGATATAGCCCTTGTGCATGGCCAACTGGCACGCGTTGATCGTTTTCGCCAATGTGAATAAGAGTAGGCGTGGAGATGTTATGAGCCTTGGTCAATGATGAGCCATGGGAGTATGCTTCTGGCTTTTCCCAAGGTAGTCCTTCCATAAAGTTAACCACATGACCGGGTGTATCTTCTAGCATCCACTGTAAACGTTGATCGAACACCCCAGCACCAGAGCTCGCGGCTTTAAAGCGATCAGTTGTGCTAATTAAAGCATTCGTTAAATAGCCGCCATTACTCCAGCCCATCACAGCCATTTTATCTTCATCAACAATGCCTTCTGCGATTAGGTAATCGACGCCAGCAAGAATATCGTTGACTTCAATATCGTGTTCACGACCGACTAATTCGGTTAAGAACTTATCGCCATAGCCAGTGGAACCACGATAGTTTGGCGACAAAATAGCCCAGCCATCAGCAGAAAAAGTGCTGCGCCCATAGGAACGGTGTTGCAGTGCATAAGGTGTGGCAGCAGTCGGTCCACCATGAATTTGCACGACTAAGGGTAAACGACCTTGTGTTTTGGTGTAGCCATGGGGAAGTTCTAGAATACCTTCAACATCACTGCCATCTGGTGCGGTCCATTTTACTATCGAAATTTGAGGTAATTGCCATTGGCTGACTTGAGAGTTGATATCGGTAATACGCTTAATTTTAGCGCGGCGATTGTTGGCATCTGCAATGAATAAATCACTGAAATGGGTTAAGCCATTATGGCTTAGCGCAACCTTCTTACCAGACTGGCTAAAGTCATAACTGCCAACGACAGTATCAGCACCGATGACACTGCGAGTTTCTTGCTGTTGACCATTGTCAAACTCAGTGCAGTAAATTTTAACTTTGGCTTCGATTGCACCGCGATAACAAATCTCATCACTGTCGGGGCGCCATTTAAGATCGTCGCCATTTAAGGTGACTTTATCTGGGCGAGTTAACTCAGTTATTTTCGTGTTGTTAGCGTTAATATCTGCGATGAACAATTTACCTGGGTGACCGTCAAAATCGATTCTAAATGCCAGGTTATGATTGTCTTCATGCCATGATAACCCGAGCAACCAGCCATATGGTGATGGAGCTTGTTGGCGCCATTGAGTGTCTTGCAATACTTGATGCTTCTGATTGCTGATATCAAAGATGTCGATATCTGACCAGCCTTCAAGTTTGACTAATTCATTATCTTCTGTGGTAATTCGGGCAATTTTTGATTGGTCTTGATTGACGCTAAATTGCCACACGACTTTACCGTCATCAATCAGTGTTTTTTGCTTATAGTGTTCTAAGTCCAGAACATGTAATGGATTGGAATCGTGCGAGCCGTGACCATACTCTGGTGCACTATGGCTGTTTCGCATGGCGCTCCATTGGTCTGTTTCTTCAACGGTTTTATTACCGATAAAGTACAGGTTTTTGCCATCTTGGCTTATTTGAAACGCGTTAACACCTTTAACCTCTTTGGTGAGAGGCTGAATGTCATTACCGTTTGCGGTCATTCTAAAGACTTGATTGTTACCATTGAATGGCGCTTTTTCACTGGTATCAGTGCGTTTGCTGAGGAAATAAATATATTGCCCATCTGCACTCCATACCGGGCTTGATTCATTTTCGTTACTAAAAGTGAGACGTTGAGCTTGACGTGTTTTGGTGTCAACTTTCCATAAGTCAGCTTGCGCTTTATCGAGCTCTTTATCCCAACGGCTTTCGATCCAAATAGCGTGTTTAGCATTGGGACTGAAACGGACTTGTTTCATTATGCCGATATCAAAAAAGTCGTCGATAGTAATTTTATTAGCTTGATTAGCATAGACTTGAGTTGATAAGCCCATTAGCGTGAACATGCCTATACGGCGTAAGGTTGTGCTGGATAGTGTCATGGAGATCCTTTCCTTTTTTATTATATTAATGGACTCGCTTTTCTGTCGTGTTTTCGTCGTTCATTATTGTCTGTAAGTAGTTCAACTCTTCTGAATTAAGTAGCTGCTCGCTGGCTTTTTGTGGTTTTTTACTGGCTTCATTACTCAAATTTGTGGTTCCGCGAAGATAAGCCGCGCGGGTAATTTGGTGTAACCCGTAAAGTGCAAATACATAGACAGTCAATAATAGAGATAATCTAGCAATGGTATGCGCCAGTACTGAAACGGTATCGCCAAAATAAAACGGTACTAATAACATGATAAGGCGTAATACCCAGTTAAGTAATATTCCACAGGTTAGAATTAGCAGCCAACGAAATCGAATGTCTTTTAAGGTTTGTTGGTTTGCTAGCTTAAACCGCTTTCTGTGTTTTCTGAGGGTTTTAAAGATAAGCGTAAAGTAAACAGCACTCTGTAAAATGATGAATCCAGGCATGATCAGGGCAATCATATTGATATGACTGAGTTCACTGACCGTTGCGACTGATTGGCGAGATGCGTTTGGATCGATACCGATATTAAAAGACACAGCTAACACAATCACCAGCATGGAAATAAAGGTGGGCAGTAGATGTTTACTACTATTGAGCTCTGAAACCTTTATTTGCAGGCTCGATTTACAGTACGAGTACAGTAGTGGCATCAATAGAAAATAAAATGGCACCATGAGGGTAAGCACAAAGTGCATCTGATATTGGACACTGTCTCGTGGGATAGCACCAGTAGCAAAAAAGAGCGCAATTAAGATGAATAATGCACCAAGAAGACGATTACTTTGAGTGGTTGCAGGATCGTTATTGGCATAGATATAACGTACATATAAGCCCACTCCTAAGCAATGAATGCCACTGAGTAATGATAACCATATGTAAGCTTGCGCAAAAAAAGATCCGAGTTCGATGAATTACCCCTTTTCAAAGTAGAGTGATAATACCTGTAAGCGACTATTTCAACCAGTACCCTAAGTTAATTTTTGCTTTCTTATATGTCGATTAGACACACCCTCAGGTGGTTTTCCTGGCGCAGGCTTTCTTTCTGCCAATAAATGTTTAATCGACATGATGGGATGGGGAATTAACATACGCGGGCCTGAGTAAATCATGATTTCTCTGACTTTTTGTTTCATGTGCGGTTTATAACAATGCACAGGGCATTTATTACAGGTCGGTTTATCTTGACCATAAGGACAACGGTCGAGCCTGGTTTCTGCATATTGCAGTAGCTCTGTGCATTCAGCGCATAAGGTTTGCTTGTGTGCTTGCTGATGATGAGCGCGACAATATATTTTTGCCATAGCAGTCATCGTATTCAGTTCAAACAACAATTGACCAGAGAGAAGTGGAGTGGCTGACATAGATAAATACCTTAGTAATTTACTCGGGTATGGTTAGTGTAACGAGCATCATATTAGGAGTTCAATTTAGGTGATAATAAGCTTGAGCTAAAGCACAAAAAAGTAAAAATTTGAATTTATCCCCAGTTATCATGTTTAAAGGCACAAAAGCGGGATAAATACTTGATTTATGACCACACAATAGCTTATTAATACCTATATAGCTGTTTAAAAATGCAGCGTAGAAATATACTCGCTTGAATACGCTTTGACCTTTTTATAAAAGCTATTTTAAATTCATAATTCATGACACAGGCATGGTGTTATCAATGAAAATTATCGTAATTGTTTTATTAGTGTTGTTAGGCGTCTATTTGTATCGTCGAACTCAAAATGTGGCTAAACAAGAGCTTGAGCAGCCAGAGTCGACAGAAACCGAACAGGAGCCAACCAGTGTCATTGAAGGCGAAGCTGATACTGTGGTTGCAGAAGCTGAAAAAGTGGATGCTGTGCCAGAGCCAGAGCCAGAGCCAGAGCCAGAGCCAGAGCCAGAGCCAGAGCCAGAGCCAAAAGTCGAAGAGGCCGTTACTCAAGCCGTGCCCGTTATTCAAGCGGAGCCAGCTGCTGAGGTTGAAGCTGAAACTACATCTGAGCCTGAAGCTGTCACAGCAGAAGCAGAAACTACACTCGAAACGCAGCCAGAGCCAGCCACAAATGATCTGGCTCTGCCTACGACAGGCGCTTGGGCTGGTGAAGTGTTCACTGGTTTAGTGGCGAAGCATGATGTGAATGCTAATACAGCAGTCCAACATCAGAGCTTATTGAACATTATTGGCCACAGTTATAAATTGCGTAAACAAGCTGAGTATTGTCAGTACGGAGCGCAATTGACAGATATTTATTTATCTACTTTTGAGCAATACCAGCAAGATAATAAGATTGCAGCTGATGATAAAGGCCCAGGCTTTATGCAGCTTTCAACTATGCTTAATGACACCAAACAGTTTGATAAAGCCATTGCAGTGTGCCAGCAAGCAATGACTTATCAATTAAGCGACGGAACTGTCACTGGCTTTGAAGGTCGAATTAACCGTATTGAAAAAGCAAAATCTAAAGCAGGTGACTAATTCAATGCTTAACTAACACATGACTCATTAAATTCATGTTGATGATTATAAAGCGGACTCAGGTTCGCTTTTTTATTGGCAAAAAATACTGATTTGTATAGACAAACCGGACTATGTTGCCATTATAGGGCGCATTTGAATCCCCCATGAGTAATGATGACATCATGGCGGTTATTTGAATCGGGATGGCATATTTATTTAAAGAAAGACTAAAGAGGGTTTTATGAATTCCAAGATACTAATTAAGATAGTTTTTTGTTTGGGTTTAGTCAGTCTGGCAGGGTGTTTACGCACACCTGAATGGACACTATTTTATTATGCAGACGAAGCCCAAAAGCCTCAAAACCCAATAAACACAGATTATATAGCTGGTTATTATGACACCCTTGAACAATGTCAGTTAAAAGGGGACGGCATGTTACGTCTAAGCGGTAAAAGCTATGTTGCAATGGACAATAGCGCCCTTGAAAATGCGATTGCGATTCCAGTCGCCATCGAGAAAGGATATCAATGTGAGCAGCTATGTGAAGTTAATGACGATAATGTCGTTATCTGTAAATAGGCTGCCCTAGGGAAAGGCTTAATGCAGTTTAAACAAGATTTTTTTGAGCAACTAGAAGGGTTTTATTCGCAAGTTTACCCTTTGCCGATCAGTAATCCACACTGGTTAGCATGGAGTGATGATGCAGCAAAACTCATCGGGTTATCAGAGCCTAATGATGAGCTGCTAATGCAGTTATCAGCGAATCATGCCGTGCCCGGTGCCAGTTATTATGCCCAGGTTTATAGTGGTCATCAGTTTGGTGGCTATTCTCCTCGTTTAGGTGATGGTCGTTCAATTATTCTTGGAGAAGCATTCACAACCAAGCCAACAGGTGAACATAGCCTTGCTTGGGATGTGGCACTAAAAGGTGCAGGGCCGACACCATACTCCCGTCATGGTGATGGTAGAGCAGTAATGCGTTCGGCGGTGCGAGAGTTTTTAGCCTCAGAAGCATTGGCGGCGCTGTCGGTACCGACAACTCGGGCACTCGCCGTTATCGGTTCAGATTTACCCGTATGGCGAGAGTCGCAAGAAACCGCAGCGATTACAGTTAGATTAGCTAAAACTCATATTCGATTTGGTCATTTTGAGTATTTTTGCCATAGCAATGAAGGTGGTAAGGATAAATTAATCAAGCTGCTTAACTTTACCATTGCTCAGCATTACCCGCATTTATCTCAGGACTATCAAGGTTACAAAGCCTGGTTTACTCAAGTTGTTAAAGATACAGCGGTGTTAATTGGACATTGGCAAGCCGTTGGTTTTGCTCATGGGGTGCTGAATACCGACAATATGTCGATTCTTGGTGACAGTTTTGACTTTGGTCCGTTTGCTTTTTTAGACACCTTTAAAGAAGACTTTATTTGCAACCACTCTGATCCGGAAGGGCGTTACGCCTTTGGCCAGCAGCCTGGTATTGGCCTTTGGAATCTGCAGCGTTTGGCGCAAGCATTAACCCCGGTGATAGAATCCGATGACCTCGTTGCAGCGCTTAATACTTATCAAGCGGAATTAGTGCAGCAATATTTATTACTGATGCGGGCTAAAATGGGTCTTGGACTCGGTGATTTAGCTGCAAACACAGTGGATAAAAGTACATCGAAATTAGCAGAGTTACAGGCAGCACAAGATAAAGCTGATTTAGACTTTATTGGCCGATTTTGCGCGGTTATGCAACATAATATGTTGGACTACACTCATACTTTTCGTGCACTTGGTCAGCTAGATATTGGGTGTAATAATCCTAATATTGCTGATGACATTATTGACCGACCTCAATTTGATACTTGGTTTAAAGATTACCAACAACGCGTTGTTGCAGGTAATAATGGCAAGATGGTCGAGATAGCCGCATGGCAAACAGACCGAAATAGCGTTAATCCAAAGTACATTTTGCGAAATTATTTAGCCCAAGAGGCCATTGTAGCGGTCGAAGAAGGTGATAATAGTAAGCTCGTTGAGCTGCATCAATTACTGACAACCCCTTATGCAGAGCATACAGATAAACAACATTATGCTGAGCGTCCTCCGCAATGGGGACAAGGTTTAATCATGTCTTGCAGTAGTTAATTATCATTACTTGTATAATAGTTAGTTATCGTTATTTGTATAATGGTTACGGTCATTGATAGTCATTAGTCGGCCAATGGGCGCATGTAAATCAGCCCAATAAATCAGTTTACCAGCACACTTAAGGAAGATTATGAACTCAGGTTCATTTGAGAAAAAAGCGCCAAATTCAGTGGCAATTAAAAATGCCCAATTAGATGACGAAGCATTGAGTATCTTGATCTCTGCCAATATTGATTTTGAACGGTTCGAGGCGTTTGCTGACCCTTTAGCTTTGGCGTTAGATTGTGAGGTGCGTGAGCGCCAATGGGGCGCAGACCGCCACCAATGGCTACTAAATTTTGAAGGTAGTCAGCTATGGCTAAACTATGAGTTTTACGGTGATATTTGTTGGATATCCACAGAGACCCAAGCTGATTTGGAAGTGCTAGAGTATCTAATGACTTTGCTCGCGCCGCTGATAACGTCTCCGAATTCATCAATATGTACAGCACAAGATGCATCAAATAAGGCAAAGGACGATTTATGAGTAATCGCATAGAAGAGTCAGTCCCGCAGGTCACACTCACGCCAAACCAGCAGGATGCATCGTTTCATTACCAGGCGCTTACCCCTGATTTAATCCTCGATGCGATTGAAAGCCTTGGCGTATTCCCTGAAACCGGTTTGTTAGCGCTCAATAGTTACGAAAACCGTGTTTACCAGTTTCGATGTGATCGCGGTAATCGTTATGTGGTGAAGTTCTATCGTCCACATCGTTGGAGTGAGGCGCAAATTCAAGAAGAACATGATTATGCATTAGCGCTGGCAGCAGAAGATATCCCTATCGCTGTGCCATCAATCATCAATGGCAAAACATTGCACCATTATCAAGGTTATAAATTTACTTTGTTTCCTTCTATTGGTGGCCGTGCATTTGAAGTCGATAATTTAGATCAACTTGAATCTGTCGGACGTTTTATTGGCCGCATTCATCAATATGCGAGTAAGCAGCCTTTTCAATATCGAGAGCCACTTTCAAGCAAAATACTGGGCGATGATGCGCTGGCCTTTTTACAAGATTCTGGACAAGTTTCAGAAGGGATTAGCCAACAATTTTTTACTGTTGCTGAACAAGTACTGGATAAAGCCAAGGGCATTATTTCAGCCCATTCGTTTCCTACGATTCGTCTGCATGGGGATCTTCATGCCAGTAATATTTTGTGGACCCCAGATGGCCCAGGTTTTGTTGATTTAGATGATGCGCGCCAAGGTCCTGCTGTGCAAGATATTTGGATGATGCTGACAGGTGACCGACAGCAACGCTTATTACAGTTAGATGTGTTACTTGAAGGCTATCAGGAATTTTATGATTTTGACCAACGTGAGCTTAAGCTCGTTGAGCCTTTGCGCGCCTTAAGAATGCTGCATTACAACGCTTGGCTAACTAAAAGATGGCAAGATCCTGCATTTCCAATGAACTTTCCGTGGTTTGGTGATATCAAATACTGGGAACAACAAACGTTGGCATTTAAAGAGCAGTTAGCTGCGTTAGATGAAGCCCCTTTAAGTTTGATGGGATATTAGGCTTCTAAGATTCAATTGTAGATTGTTACAAATGATCTTGATAAGGTCTTGAGATACGAAGATAACCTACATTATGATACGGTTTAAGAAATTATAAATTTAGCTATGCATATTGGCTATATCGCTAATGGCATAAAACAGATGGCAAGTTTTAAATATTTTATTGTAAACAATATATTTTAAAGATTGCACACTAAAGGAAGCAAAATGAAAAAAGCACTATTAATGGCAGCAGCACTACTTTTAGCCCCAATGGCTGCAACTGCTGCAGATTATAAAGAAGGTGTGCATTACACCGTGATTAACGAAGGCCCAGCAACATCTAAGCCTGAAATCACCGAGTTTTTCTCATTCTTCTGTGGTCACTGTTATAACTTTTCAAAAACAGTGGTACCAAAAATTGAATCTACTTTGCCAGAAGGTGTGACATTCAACCAAGCGCACGTTGAGTTTATTGGCCGTGAAATGGGTACTGAAATGTCACGTGCATTTGCTATTGCTCATCAGTTAAACGTTGAAAAGAAAATTGAACATGCCATTTTCGTTGCGATTCATGACACCAAACAACGTTTCACCAGCCTAAAAGACATCCGTATGCTATTTATCGCCAACGGTGTTGATGGTAAAGATTTCGATGCGGCTGCAAATTCATTTATGGTGAATGCGCAAATGTCTAAAATGAAGCGTGACACTGAGAATGCTAAATTATCAGGTGTACCAGCGTTAGTCGTTAACGGTAAATACCGTGTTGAGACGGGTTCAATCAAGTCTTACGATGAGTTATTAGAGATTGCTTACTACTTAACATCTAAAGATAAGTAGTCGGTATTTTATTGGCGCGTTAATCGTCGATAACCAGCTAACGAAAGGAGCCTATAACGGCTCCTTTTTTATTGAGGCATTATTCATGAAGAGTGTGTAATGTGCTGAAAAAAAGCAAAAAAAAACCGTAGGTTTTAAAAATAGGATTTTAAAACGATACGGTGATGAGCCAATTGGCTCTTTATTTACCCTGAGTAACGTGGTTACTCTATCAAAGCGTCAAAAAAATGGCAAGCGTCATTTTTGTGTTGTTTTTAAATATCGATGATTTAATGGAAATAGTGTGGGTTATTTCATAGAAATTTAGATAAAAAATGTTTAATTTAATGAAACTCTGAAGGGCTTTATACTGTCCAATATAAGCCAATAAAGATAACAACCAAGCTTAGGAGTTCTCATGAGACGTTTCCCGGTTTATGCACCAAAGCTCATTGTAAAACACGCTAGAATTTTTGTGACAGGAGTGATTTGGGTTAAAGATTTAGGTTGTATTGAATTTAATCGTGGCCGTTTTGTGATGCCGAAAAAAAGCCTGCCAAAAGTGAAGCAGGCTGTTTCAGAACTTAATGAACTACTTGCAGCTCAGCACCATGAAGCAAGTGCCGTTTAGCTTTCGCTGTTAAGCAAACCAACAAGACCGTTTACTTTGTCGTTCCATGAGTTTAGGTCTTGTTGCAGTTGTTGATTAGACTCAGTCAACTGAACATTCTTTTGCTTCTCTTCTTCAAGCTCCATTTTTAGTAGCTCAGCATTTTCAAGAGTAGCCTGGATTTTGGCTTCCAGTTGGGACAATAATTCAAGGCTCATATCGGGAGTCCTAATAGTTTCTGGATGGAATGCTGATTCTAGCAGTGACTGGGGTTTAAGGAATAGACAAATCTGTTAAGTGGTTAAAAAAAGTACCACTTTTACTACTATTTTCTAAGCTTTTATCATCCACTGGTTTATTTGCCCTGTTTTTTGTATTCAGACTGCAACAATTTACTTTTGTTGGAGGATTGTTCAGGGAAACCTTTTTAGCGTTATTCAATTTATTCCCTGTCTTTAATACGATATTGATTATTGTGCACTTCAATTGACGGTTAAATTTACTCCACATTGTCCATTTGCTTGACATTGCAACTGATGATTCATAGTCTGCAATCTCTGTTTTCAAGGTGGTATCAAATGGACATCAAATATAATTTAAAATCGTCACGCCGTACTGAGCAATTTCAACCTGAAGGTAATGTTGGCTTTGGTAATCTCAGAACTGATCATATGTTTTTAATGGACTATCGAGATGGCCAATGGTGCGACCCTCGCATCGAACCGTATGCTCCTTTTGAAATTGCCCCTGGTGCAATTTCACTGCATTACGGACAATCAATTTTTGAAGGCGCCAAAGCCTTTATGCATGATGATGGTGAAATCTATACTTTTAGATTAAACAAAAATGCCGAACGCTTAAACACCTCTGCAGACATCTTATGTATTCCTAACCTTGATGAAGATAAACAACTTGAAGCAATTAATGCATTAATCGATGTGGACCGTTTATGGTTCCCGATGCAAGACGGTGCATGTTTATATATTCGTCCATTTATTTTTGCAACAGAAGATAGATTATCGGTTAGCCCTAGCTTGAATTTCACCTTCTGTGTCATTTTAAGCCCAAGTGGTGCTTATTATGCCGATGGCGTGAGCAAAGCGATTCGTTTGCTTATCAGTAAAAAATTCCATCGCGCGGTTTC
Organism: Shewanella sp. 10N.7; assembly: GCF_020806285.1. Classification (NCBI taxonomy): domain Bacteria; kingdom Pseudomonadati; phylum Pseudomonadota; class Gammaproteobacteria; order Alteromonadales; family Shewanellaceae; genus Shewanella; species Shewanella sp. 10N.7. Next base: position 28,876 of record NZ_JAJGZS010000037.1, on the reverse strand, counting down.
TGGTGGTACTGGCGCATCTAAAGCCGCAGGTAACTACGCAGCGTCTCTACGTGCAGGCCAAGCGGCAGCCGAGTACGGTGCAGCGCAGGTGTTATACCTTGACGCTAACAACCAGCAGATTGAAGAAGTGGGCGCGATGAACCATTTCCATGTGTTAAAAGACGGTACGGTTGTTATTCCAACCTTCACCGACACCATCCTTAAGTCTATTACGTCTCAATCAATGCTTGAGCTTGGGCATATCTTAGGTTGTGAAGTTCGCCAAGAAACGATCATGCTTGATAAGTTCATCGCCGATATTGAAGCGGGTGAAATTGTTGAAGCTGGCGGCTTTGGCACCGCAGCGGTAGTATCGCCTGTAGGATCATATATCTTTGAAGATGGCCGTGTTGTTACTGTTGGTGACGGCGAAGTGGGCCCGAGTATTAAACGTATTTACCAAATTTTCACTGAGTTACAAAATGGCCAACTTGAAGGCCCTGAAGGTTGGGTTAAACGCGTTGAGCGTGTTGCACCATAATTAGTTACAAGGTCATTATTAGCAGAGCTTGAGTCGCGAATAGCTAGCTCTTGGCATAACAAAAATGCGACCTCCTTACGTTATATTTATAACGTTATTTAGGAGGTCGTTTTTTATTGCTCGCTGACAATATCCGTACTTTTTTCAAGCTTATCTTGCTTTAATTTCTCTAAGCAATCATCAGCTGTAAGCGGCTTACTTAATAGGAAACCCTGCACTTGATCGCAGCCTTCATATTTTAAGAAGTCGAGCTGCTCTTGAGTTTCAACACCTTCAGCGACAACATTAAGCTCTAAACTGTGGGCGAGGGTAATGATTGCGCTGGTAATTGCGGCATCATCGGGATCTTCAATAATATCACGAACGAATTCTCTATCGACTTTAAGGGTATCGATAGGGAAACGTTTTAAATAACTTAAGCTCGAATAGCCAGTACCAAAATCATCAATGGCAATAGTAAGCCCCAAGGCTTTTAACTGTGATAATACTTTCACAGAATCTTGTGGATTACCCATAATCATCGACTCTGTTAGCTCAAGCTCTAGGGCACTTGCTGGTAGGCCAGATACCGCTAATGCCACTTCAATGGTTGAAATAATATCGGCTTTAAGCTGCCTTGCTGATAAGTTCACCGCAACCGAAATATCGTCAAAACCAAGTTGATGCCAACTAGCTAGCTGGTTACATGCTTCATCAATTGCCCAGTGACCAATGGCATTAATCATCCCTGTTTCTTCTGCAAGCGGAATAAACTCAACAGGTGAGATAAAGCCTAGAGTCGGACTATTCCAGCGCAGTAGAGCTTCGACACCTAAAATGCGCTTGGTCTTGATATCGTATTTAGGTTGATAGACTAAATAAAGTTCGTTATTTTGAATCGCTTCTTTAAGTCCTGCTTCGAGTTCAACGTGGCGCGTTGCGTATTGGTTTAACTCTTCGGTGTAGAATTGGAAGTTATTACGCCCCAAAGATTTAGCGTGATACATGGCTGTATCGGCATACTTAATTAACGAGGTGCTGTCATCAGCATCATTGGGGAACAGGCTAATCCCAATCGATGGAGACACCGTCATGTTTTTACCATCCAATAAAAAGGGTGCTTTAAAGGCATTTAGCACTTTTTCTGCAATGATGGTGGCAGCTTTGAGTTTGGCGACACCTTCAAGAATAATGGTAAATTCATCACCACCTAAACGGGCTACAGTATCGCCATCGCGAATGGCGTTCTGTAGTCTTGATGCCACGGCTTTTAATAGTAAATCACCCACGTGATGACCCATAGAGTCATTGATATGTTTAAAGCGGTCTAAATCAAGGAATAGCAGCGCCACAATCGACTTAGAACGATGTGCTTTGGTGATTGCTTGATTTAATCTGTCCTGGAATAGGGTTCGGTTTGGTAAACCCGTTAACGGATCAAAGTTAGCTAAAATCCGTAGATCTTCTTCGGCTTTTTTACGCGATGTTATATCGGTGAACACAGCTACAAAGTGACTGGTTTCCCCTTTATTATCGATGACTTGGTTGATTTCAAGCCAAGCGAGAATGCCTTTTTTATCTTTGGTGCGGATGTTAATTTCACCGGCCCAGTGCTTTTTGCGCAGCAGTTGTAATTCAACATTATGGTAAAATTCTCTAGAACGTTTGCCATGAGCCAAATACAAAAAGTGTTTACCTGCAATGGCGTCATGATCAAAGCCTGTGATACGGCTAAACGCAGGATTGACTGTACGAACTCGATAATCTAGTTCACCGACGACTACCGCCTCATTCATACTGTGCAGTACTTGAGTAGACAGTTTAAGCTCGTTCTCGGTTTCTTTTCTGACCGTGATATCTTTATGGGTACCGGCCATTCTGACTGGACGTTCTTGTTGGTCCCACTCAACGACTTTTCCGCGATCAATCAACCAAACCCATTTTCCAGGTTGTTTTTCGACTCGGTATTCTGCTTCAAAAAACTCAATTTCGCCGTCTAAATGCTGATTGAGAATTTTGGCGACTCTGACTTTATCTTCTGGATGGATGTTATTAATTAATGCCTGGGTTTCGTCGCCTAGCATTAATGGCGGAACCATATCGGTGCGATAGACTTTATTTTCGCGAATGTTCCAATCCCACATGCCATCGCCTGAAGCCCAAAGTGCGAGTTTAAGTCGCTCTTCAGAGGCGCGAATACTCATTTCAAACTCACGTTGCTTTTCACGTTTGAGTTGTTTTAAGTAAACGATAAAGGTCAATATCAACATGATGGCAATACCATAGATGACGTAGGCGCCTTTACTGAGATATAAAGGTGGAACAACAGTAAACTTAATACTTAATGGGGTTTGTTGATAGTTGTTGTCTGTTAACGTAAAACGAACTAATAGCTCATAATCTTTAGGTGAAAGATTGGAAAAGGCAATCTCATTGGTTTGATGCAAATCGACCCAGTCATCATTTTGACCAAGCAGTTTATAGCTAAACTGGTGGAATCCAGGGTAATTAAATTCTAATGCACTGACATCAAATCGAATGATTTTGTCCTCATACGGCATTAATAGCTCTGGGGGAGACATGAGATCATATAATTGATGACGTTCTTCACCAAAGCTATAACTGGTGAGTGCTAACTTGGTATCTGGCCTAATGGCTGGCACATTTTCTGGCATGAACTGGTTTAGGCCGTTAATGCCGCCAAACCATAATTCTCCATCAGGATCTTTAAATTTAACACCACCGTTAAACTCATTGGCCTGTACGCCATCAAATTCATTAAAAGTGGTTAAGTCATGGCCTGCTAGGCGGATCAGTCCTGAATTTGTACTAAGCCATAAGTCGTGATTGTCATCTTCAAGAATGGCATAAATCGTATGCTGTTTTATTTGTTTATTTAGGGCTTGGAAATGGATAGAGCCATCTGCTGTTTCAATAATTTTATCGACACCGCTATGAGTCGCCATCAGAAATTGATCATCACTGGTGACAATAAAATCTCTAATTCTGTTATCACTTAAGGTGGTGTCATCTGCGGGTTGACGCATTTTTAAGGTCAATTGCTGTTGGTCTGGCTTTAAGCGCACTAAGCCCGCCATGGTGCCTATCCATAAGCTGTCATTATGATATTTCAGTGACAGAATCGTTTGTTTATTCGGAGAGTAGTCAGGTTGGAAATCAAACTGATACTGATGTAATACACCTTCACCCGGTAAAACGAAATACAAGCCGTTGTTACTACCTATCCACAGGCGTTGCTGGTCATCTAAGGCTAAACTACGGATATGTAGAGTATTTGGTATTAAATGGTCAAATGCTGGGAGAAAGGTTAATTGCTGGTCAGTGCTTAATCTTGCTAAGCCATGGCTAGTGCCAAACCATAAATTACCATCTTGAGTTTGGGTGATAGCATGAACAGTTAGGCTTAGCTCATTTTCATTAAGGTTGAGCGCTTTAGCAAACAAATCATTGTAGTAATAAAATTGGCCTTGTTGTTCATCAAAGCTCTTAAGGCCAGCACTTTCAGTTCCTATCCATAAGCGTTGTTGTTTATCACGAAAAATAGCACGGATCATATTGGCCATTTTCGGCTTTGACGGATGCATTTCGTATATATGATTGAAATAGATTTGATTCAGATTGAGCTTGTTAATGCCTGAATAACGCGTGCCGAGCCACAGAGTACCATCATGGGCGAGCATGATGCTCTGCAAGTTATTCTCACTAATGGATTTACGGCTGTTAGGGTCATATTTATGGACTCTACTGCGCCATTGATTATCGATGTAATCCAGTTGAGTTAAGCCAGAATTAGCCCCAATTGCCCAAACTTGGCTACTGCTACTAATGACGAAATCTTTTATTTCATTAAATATTGTCGGCTGTTCATTAACCCAGATTGTTGTTTTAGCATGGGTCTCTAAATCGTATCGGATAAGTTTGTTCTCAATGGCTAACCAAACTGAGCCATCAAGTTTGTTATTCTGAATACTGTTTACTCTTAATTCAGACGGGATATCGAGTCGAATAATGGTGTTGCTATCAATAGCAAAAGTGCCGCTTTTTTCTGTGCCAACGAAAATGTATTTATCATCAACATTTGCGACACTGGTAATGTGCGGTTCCACATTATTACTGAGGCTGATTCTGGTTATTTTGTTGGATTTGAGCGATAAAGTGTATAAACCCGTTTTAGTACCGATCCATAAATAGTCACCAATAAGGGTGATTTTTGACACCCGTAAATCCGCTAAGCCTTGTTCGACACCATAATTGGTAAATTGGCCTGTTGTAAGGTCTAAACGGCTTAGCCCTTGGGAGTAGGTAGCAACCCATAAATTATCATCAGCGGACTGCAGTATATCTGTGATGTAATTTCCTACGATACTATTCGGGTTGTTGCTGTCATTTAGAAAAACATCAAATTGAATGCCGTTGTAACTGTGGAGACCATCTTGGGTACCCACCCACAGCATGCCAGCTTTATCCATGAATAATTTTGTGACTGAATTTTGGTTCAACTCATTAGAGGCTTCAAACTGTTCAAAAGACAGTATGTGGTTATCGTTCTGGGGAGTGAAGGCAAAAACGGAAGCCGACATTGAGGTAAATAAAACCCAAATGAACAAGTATGCTCTCAACGTTTTGGATAAAGGTAAATTCAATCTGCACCTATTGTTATGGGTATGAGCATTGATAAAGCATCATGCTGGGCTGCATTTTGTTAGTTTTGGCAAACTCTTTTAACAATGATAGTAAGGCAGTCGCAAAATGGATCATTATCAAGTCAAATGTAAGTACCACGTTAACGGTATTTACAGCCAATAACCTCCATATTACGTAGCTATGTGTTTTATTTCAAATTAGATTTCAGTTTTTGATTCTAGTGAATGTTGTAAAATGGCGTAGTGATTAACAATGAGAAGAAGTGAGCCTGTAAAAACGAAAAAACACGCTAATTAGCGTGTTTTAAAATGAGCTTAATGACTACTTTTTGTCTGTTGTATCAGCTATGTACTGTTTGAATATCTCGTCTAGTTGCTGATCTTTTTCTAGCCAAACATTATTGAGCCAGCGCTGAAACTCAACCCGTGTTTCAGCCTGCGAGAAATACACTTCTGAATCTACTACCGGGACAGGTAGTTGCTCAACTCGCACTACAATTCTTTTTACTCGACCAGACATGACTTGATAAAGCACGCCTTCCTTTGCTTTGGCGTCCGCATCTGGATAGGCCAATGTCATATTGAGTAGACCAGTAAATTGCTCGCCCATAGCCGATAAGGTAAAAGCAATCCCACCAGCTTTAGGGCGCAAAAGGTGACGATAAGGTGATTGTTGACGACGATGCTTATCAAGCGTAAAACGGCTGCCTTCTACATAATTAATGATAGATGTAGGTGTGTTTTTAAACTTTTCGCAGGCTTTACGCGTTGTTTCTAAATCTTTGCCTTTTAATTTGGGATTCTTTTTAAGCTTCGCAGGACTAGTACGGTTCATAAATGGCATGCCAAGAGCCCAACAACCTAAGCCTAAAAAGGGCACGAAAATAAGCTCTCTTTTTAAGAAAAACTTCAGCATTGGAATATTGTTTCGCAAGATATAAGTTTGCGCAGCAATATCAAAACCACTGACATGGTTACTGATAAGCAAATACCAACCATTTTGGTCTAACCCATCTAAACCTTGAATGTCCCACTCGACTTTAGCGATTAATGCCAAAATGCCGCCATTACATGTAGCCCAAGCCCACATAAAACGATTCATCAAGCTCAATAGTGCTTTACTAGGTCCTTGAAAAGGGATGAACAATTTAATGATGCCGCCAATACTGATTAAGCCTGCCCATAGAACAGTATTAATAATCAATAAGCAGGTACTAATGAAAAAAATAATTGGACCGGGTAAAAAATTTAGCATGGAGCTAAATACCTCTATTTATTGTTTTCAGCCATTGAGCTGATTTTATTGTCTTTTTCTAACCAGAGTTGATTCAATTGATTTTGAAACTCAATTTTAAACTCTCGGTCTTTACTGTAATCACCGCGCATAGCATCGGGGATATCTGTCACTTGAATATCAACATGCACTTCATCTAGGTCGTTGCAAATATACTCCCAATAAGAAGGTATTTTACCTGGATAGTAAATGGTGACATTAACTAATTTATTAATTTGGCTGCCCATGGCATCAAGCGCAAAAGCCATTCCACCCGCTTTCGGTTTGAGTAGATGCTCAAACGGCGAGCTTTGCTTTTTATGTTTACCAGGATGGAACCGCGTCCCTTCAACAAAATTCATCACACTCACAGGCTTGTGCTTAAATTTTTCACAAGACTTACGGGTGATTTCGGTATCTTTGCCTTTCAGTTTAGGGTTTCTCTTTAACTGCGCTGTTGAATAGCGACGCATAAATGGGAAGTCTAATGCCCACCAAGCTAAACCCAATATAGGCACATAAATAAGCTGTTGTTTTAAGAAAAACTTTAAAAATGGAATTTTTCTATTAAACACTCGCTGTAAAATTAAGATATCTACCCAAGATTGGTGATTGGCAATCACCATGTACCATTCTTTTTCTGAGAATTGGTTATCACCAGTCAACTTAATCTTCGTTGGATGAAAAATGGCTTCTATAATCCCATTCACACTGATCCAAGCGCTGGCGCAATTATCCAAAATATAGCTGCAAACCTTACGGATGAATATAATTGGCAAGACCTTGAATATACTGAAAATAAGTATAGGTGTTACCCAGAAGATAGTGTTTATGACATAGCAAATAAATGCTACAGATCCTTTAATTTTTGCGAACAGCGGCATCTAGCTCTCCTGTAAATGGAGGCTTATGTTACTCCGTGATAAGCATATCCTCAATCAGCAGAACAATAATATCGCATTTTTTACTAAAAAATTACCTGTCAGATAATCGGTATCGGGCTGAATTATCCGCTTTTTAATAATTTTTATCTCGGCACGGGCTTTTTATTGCTGGCTTAAACGATTCATCAGTCGATCCATTGCGCGATACCCCAGTGCTTGAGCAATATGACGTCGTTCTGTGGTGTTTGATTGTTGCAGATCGGCAATGGTACGAGCGACTCTTTGTATACGATGAAAACTCCGCACAGATAAACCCAGTTGTTGAACACTTTGGTCGAGAAACTCTAAATCAGCCTGACTCATGGATAAATGTTGCTTCAACAAGGTTGGTGATAGCTCACTGTTAAGCATGCCTGCACGGGCAAACTGTCGTTGCCTAGCAAGATTAACGCGCTTGGCAATGCTTTCACTGCTCTCAGCTGTTTTTTGCGGTTGAGTCAGTGTGCCTGCAGGGAGTTTAGGAACTTCAATGGTTAAATCAAATCGATCTAAAAACGGGCCTGACAAACGGGATAAATAACGTTGAATTTGATCGGGAGTTGAACGTGCATTTTCAATATCACCACAAGGACTTGGGTTCATGGCTGCAATCAGTTGAAATCGACTCGAAAATTTAACCTTGGCTGCCGCGCGTGAAATAACGACTTCGCCAGACTCCATAGGTTCTCGCAGACAATCGAGTACTTTACGTGGAAACTCGGCTATTTCGTCTAAAAATAATACGCCTCTGTGGGCTAGTGAAATTTCACCTGGTTTAGGAATACTGCCACCACCGACGAGAGAAATCGATGAACAGGTATGATGCGGTGCGCGAAAAGGGCGTTCAAGAAATGCATTTGGTTTGATATTCAGGCCTGCAACGGAATGAATAGCTGCCACATCAATCGCTTCTTCGTAGCTGAGCTTAGGTAGTAACGGAATAATACGATTGGCAAGCATACTCTTGCCAGTTCCTGGCGGCCCTAAAAATAAGGTGTTGTGTCCACCTGCAGCGGCGATTTCTAATCCTTGTTTAGCTTGATACTGGCCGATGACTTCACTTAAACACAATTCTGGTCCAGTGCTTACCTCTTCAAACCATTGCGGCTGCTGATCCACTAAAGGCAGTTTAGCTTGGCCATGCATAAAAGATGCAAGGTGTTGTAAATGAGCGACAAAGTGAGTTTGTTGATAACCGACTAATTCAGCCTCTCTGCGGTTTTCTATGGGGATAAAGAGCTGATGCTGCTGATTTTTAGCGGCAATAATGGCAGGCAAAATCCCAATACAAGGACGCACTTCACCTGACAGGGCTAACTCACCAATGAATTCACTATGGGCTAACTTATCTGATGGCACTTGACCTGAAGCCGCTAAAATCCCTATTGCAATTGGGAGATCATAACGACCGCCTTGCTTGGGGAGATCTGCAGGGGCAAGGTTAACCGTAATGCGCTGCATTGGAAATTCAAAGCCTGCATTAATCAATGCACTACGAACACGCTCGCGAGCTTCTTTAACTGAGGTTTCAGGTAATCCAACTAAGTTAAATGCGGGTAATCCATTACTTAAATGCACTTCTACAGTGACTTTAGGGGCTTCAACCCCGCAGCAGGCACGGGTGATGACACAGGCAATCGCCATAAACAAATCCTTTTGTTTTTCATTTTAAAATACAGTGCTGAGCCAGTTAATTAATCTATAGCTCTCTTAACCCACAGAAAGGTGAATTGGTTTGTTGCAGCTAATCTGCTGTATTAAGTTGGTTGCAATAAGTGTAGCAGCTAATTAAATAGCTGCTATTAAGAGGAATAACTAAAACAATAGTAAAAAGGGGCGGTGATTATTGAGCTGGAATTACTGGTAATTGTTTTAGGGTTTCGATGCGCTCTTCAATATTTGGGTGAGTACTAGCCCAATCGGGCATATCGAGGTTGTGCTCTGCTTGTAACAATCGATATAAGTCGATGATTGAATCAGTATGGTGATACCAAGTTGTAAGCAGGCTAGCGGCGAATTGATCCGCTTCTCGTTCATGATCACGTGAGTAAGTTAAACTGGTGCCTAATACTGTCACGCTCACAAGCATGTCAGAGATGCCGCTAGCATCTCCAACAATCATGGCGGCTGCTACAGACAAAATGGATGATTGAATCAAGGTGGTGAGGACATGTCGGTGATGCACATGACCCAGTTCATGCAAAATGACGGCTTCGAGTTGTTGATCATTGTTGGCGAGCTTTATCATGTCATCAGTTAAGATGATATGGCCATCAGCAAGTGCAAATGCATTAGCACCATCTTCACTTTGATAGATTAATAATCTGGGGGTAATGGTAAATGTTATCTGCTGTTGCTGCAGTTTTTCCAGAGTTAGGCTGAACAATTGTTGTAGCTCATTCTGCCTTTGTTGAGTGAGTTTACTGTCACTAAACCCCATTGTTTCAATTAAACTAAAAGTTTGCTCGCCTACTTCTTCAATCACGGTATCAGGAATGACTTGAGCAATCGCTTTAGACGCAGCAGGTATGCCGTGGGCAACACTAAAGTATAGAGCTGTTAATGATACAAGCGTGGCAATAACAATGAGTCCAAGGCTTTTTTCAAATTGGTCAATAAGGCTTTTATGACTGTGCTTTTTAAGCCATTGGTTTAAGACGACAGGATCTGATGAGATAAAAACATGTCCGCTGGCAAAAGTTATATGGCGGGCCATACTTCCAATGGCATCGGTGACAGAAGTTTGATCAAGCTGAAATTGGCCTGCATGAACCTCTGAGGACAACGTCAGCATTCCATTTTGACCCAGCACTAATGTGGCTGGGTATTTTGTGGCTTGTTTAGGGGCAAGAATATGCCCTGCGACTTTTTCTATCACGGCTACTATCACTTATATAAATCAGCGAACATTTTTAGGCCTCTATCTGCTTTTACACAATACCGATATTAATATCGAAAGCATCTGCAACTTCATCTGCGATTGCTGTGCTGCTTTGTTGATCGTGGTCATGCACAGCTAACCTTGTTAAATCACCTTCAACCGCAGTCGTCTCTGCAAAGTATTTTGCAATGCGTACATCTGCCCAAGCTTTACCCATTCCCATTGTGACGATTAACAATAAAAGGTTGGTGATGACCAAATAAAGGAAACTTGATGTTTTCATTGAGGAGACCATTTGCAAGTCATCATCAAGACGGGTTTGACTGAAGACATAATTACGCACACAAACTTGTACGTACGCAGCGATCAGCATAGATACAATGAACATAAAGAAATAGCCAGCGAACATCATGCCAATCAACGCAGTGTTTTGTTTTAATGCAGCTTCAGATGCGCCATTTTGAATCAGTTCCATAATCGTGCCCATCAAGCCGAACACCATACTTAGCAGCGTAAATAAAAAACCAGCCGCGAAGAATAACCCGAGTGCTGTTAGGGCAATTTTTACGTATTGGCGCACTTCAAGTTTTGCAGCAAAAGCTTTATCGCCATATCGATATCCATTAATTAAGTACTGCGCGACACCAGCGCTAACCCAAGCGTAACAATAAATTGCAGCGGCAAAAAAGAACACGATACCAGTCGTAATGGCAATACCAACGACAATAGGATTGTCGGTGAACAGTTTAGTGACAATGCCGATACCGAAGCCACCAGCAAAGACAGCGACATAAGCCGCTAGTGGCTTTAATAAAAGGTTGAGATACGCACCGCTATAGGTACCTGTAAAATCAAATCTTACATTACGAAATCGTGTCATTCGGGCATCAAAACGTGCATTTCTGACTGCAAGAAAAGGGACTGCAAGCATAAATAGAATTGCCATGGAAATGGCTATTAGCGGCATACTGTTACTGAGAATTGACCAAGTGATTAGTAGTACAACTGCGATAATACGGCCAATTAAAATCTGCATTGGTTTAGCGAGATATTCAAACCTGTCACCGCCCAAATCCGTATTGCCATAGAAGTAATTATTTGTGCGTACTTTTGCCCACGCTGAATAGATCCCAAATGTGACCATGGTAAGCAAAACATTCACTATCCATATGCCAAAGAATTCACCGCCAATGCCATGAAATTTAAAAGATGTTTTAGTTGAGGGGGTTATTGCATTAACTGAAGTGGCACTTGTGCCTTGTGCTGAGTCTAGATTGCTCATTTATATTTCCTTCCGTTGGAATTAAGCTGCATATTAGAGCGTTAAATGACAAATAAATCAATGTACTTAATCAGTTAATAACATTTGATGCATAAGTAGCTAATGTAAATACTGGCAAGAGTGAATGTTTTAATGCCATATTTCCAAATCCTGACGCTGAAAAAGAATTGTGTCGGAGTCATTTCATTTAGATGTAGTACTCGAACAAATGCCTGCTGGGGTAGTTAAAGCATAAAAAGAAACCGATAGAAACCCAGATGAAGACGTTAAAGTTTCAACCATCAATCTGTCTGTATATTCTTATGCGTTATTAAAAAAGGTGAAGTCAACTCAGTGGGCGGCGGCTCGTTTTTAGTCGTGCCTTGAACTAAATTTTCATCGTCACTTGTCAATTGATAGTCAGCAATTTCTGATCATTTTTGGGTAACAATGGCAGGCTCTGTATCAACAAGAGGTGTTTGAGGTTTGCCAATCAAGCCCTAACTAAATCACATCTAAAAATGCTTTTAAAATGGGCTCTTGAATACGTTTTTCTTTACAACAACACCCGAGTTTAAAAGGGGGAATAAGCTGCGGTGACTCAAGCTTCACTAAGCGCTCCCTTACAGGGCTATTTTCGACAACTACTTCAGGGCTGATGCTCACACCACATCCCAGTGCCACCATCGATGTAATGGCTTCTTGGCCTGACACTTGTGCATAAATATTGGGCTTAAACCCCATCGCTTTAAACCAATTATCGGCTCTACGACGACCTGGTCCATGATCAGGCACGATAAAGGGTAGTTGTGCCCAGTTGATTGGCGTTTGATTGATCATCTGTTGGGCTTGGCAATGTATTGTTGGGGCGTAGACGTGCAAAGGTACTTGATCAATTTCTTCAAAATGTAGGCTGTTTGGAAGCGAATCAGGCAAGGCAATAATCGCAAAGTCGGCTCGATTGTGCTGGATCTCATCCACGGCATTGGCTGCATCACCAGTAATGAGAGTGATTTCAACTAAAGGATGCTCACGTCTGAAGCGATCTAACAATGCAGGCAAATGGCTATAAGCTGCAGTAACAGAACAATACAGATTAATACGTCCGTGAAGCAGGGGCTGGTCGGGGTCGATGCGACCTTTTAGATTAAGCCATTCTGATAATGTCTGCTCGGCGAAGCGCTTAAATTCATTACCTGCGTGGGTGATGCTGACACTGCGATTATCCCGTTCAAATAATTTGCAACCAACTTCTTCTTCTAAGCGTTGCAAGGCACGACTTAAGGTCGAAGGGCTGACATGGGTTTGTTCTGCTGTTTTGCCAAAATGCAGACTATCACATAGGTGTAAGTAGAGTTTTAACGCACGAATATCCATGAGATGGCCTTGTATAAGTCTTGGTTATTTATTGAACGATATAAGGTTTTACCAGTATTGCATAAAATGAAACGTTATGTTCCGAATATATCATTTTAAGCAATAACAAGCATGCGCTATAGTGACTTCAATCACAACTTCTGAGCACTTTGACTGCCAGAATGTTGCGTCTCAAATTTCTGAATTAAAGGTGGTATCTCAGATGGCTAACTATTTTAACTCTCTGAATTTACGTCAACAATTAGCTCAATTGGCACAATGCCGCTTTATGGACCGTACCGAGTTTAGTGACGGTTGTAATTTTATCAAAGATTGGAACATTGTGATCTTAGGTTGTGGGGCACAAGGCCTAAACCAAGGTCTGAACATGCGTGACTCAGGTTTAAATATTTCTTTTGCGCTACGTCCACAAGCCATTGCTGAAAAGCGCGCTTCTTGGAAGCAAGCAACCGACAACGGTTTCAAAGTAGGTACGTTCGAAGAATTAATTCCTGATGCAGATTTAGTGTTGAACTTAACCCCAGATAAGCAACATTCAAACGTTGTCAATGCGGTTATGCCATTAATGAAGCAAGGTTCAACATTATCTTATTCACACGGTTTTAATATCGTTGAAGAAGGCATGCAGGTTCGCCCTGACATCACTGTTGTGATGGTTGCACCTAAGTGTCCTGGTACTGAAGTACGTGAAGAATATAAGCGTGGTTTTGGTGTACCAACGCTAATCGCTGTTCACCCTGAAAACGACCCTAAAGGTGATGGTCTTGCCATTGCTAAAGCCTATGCAAGTGCTACAGGTGGCGATCGTGCAGGTGTTTTACTGTCTTCATTTGTCGCTGAAGTTAAGTCTGACTTGATGGGCGAGCAAACGATTCTTTGTGGCATGTTACAAACTGGTGCCATTCTTGGTTACGAGAAAATGGTTGCAGACGGTGTTGAGCCAGGCTACGCAGGAAAGTTAATCCAACAAGGTTGGGAAACGGTTACTGAAGCGCTGAAACATGGCGGCATCACTAACATGATGGACCGTTTATCAAACCCAGGCAAAGTGAAAGCATTTGAAGTTGCTGAAGAATTAAAAGTGATTCTTAAGCCACTATTTGAAAAGCACATGGATGACATCATCAGCGGTGAGTTTTCTCGCACCATGATGGCTGACTGGGCTAATGACGATGCAAACTTATTGCGTTGGAGAGCAGAAACCAACGAAACGGCATTTGAAAACTCACCTGTATCTGACGAGTACATTGATGAACAAACTTACTTTGATAAAGGCATTTTCTTAGTTGCTATGATCAAAGCGGGTGTGGAATTAGCATTCGATACAATGGTTGCTGCCGGCATCATCGAAGAGTCAGCTTATTATGAGTCTTTGCATGAAACGCCACTTATTGCGAACACTATTGCACGTAAACGTTTATACGAAATGAACGTCGTGATCTCTGATACTGCAGAATATGGTTGTTACTTATTCAACCACGCAGCAGTGCCATTATTAACTGATTACGTTAAGTCAATGTCATCTGAGTTACTTGGCGCTGGCCTTAAAGAAGGTTCAAACAGTGTTGATAATAAGCGTTTAATTGAAGTGAATGAAGCGATTCGTCATACCGATGTTGAGTTTATTGGTGCAGAGTTACGCGGTTACATGACTGATATGAAAGGTATTGTTGAAGCTAGCTAATATTTGTTGATTGTGTTGTGAAGTACCTGTTCAGCTAGGCTGTCGAGCAGGCATCAAATCTACTTTCAATGAATGATAAGTAGAAACAATCTATTGAAAATTAGGGGGGTAATTTAAGTTCACCGATGAATTTAAACTTACCTTCATAGCTTTAGATTTTTGTTGTTGTTTGCATTGTCTCGGCAGGGAAGCTGAATTTTTTTTACAACACAGGATTTTTTGTTGTGTTTATAAATCACTTTATGGTACTCCTATAGAGGATGAATTATAAACAAGTCTGGCACTGAGCCTGACTTAACAGAAAAGTTAACAAATATTTTTTAGGACTCAGTTATTTATGTTTAACCAAGCTGCCCAGCTCATTATTGTGATTATTACCGTCGTGATTATTAAGTCACCGCGGGGGTGGCGTTTGGCAACGAGACTGAGTTAATAGTCAGAATTTGCAAAAACCCCCGCTCCGAAAGGACCGGGGGTTTTTTGTTTTATGGGCTTTAACAATCACTGTGACTATGTCGCTTTATCAAAAATATTTAATTTTAAACGCAGATCAATGACGAGAGTATCAATATGGAATCAGGGCAGAAAATGCGTGGTGCAGACGCAGTCATCAAAGTTTTAGCCGCACACGGTGTGACCACGGTATTTGGTTATCCTGGTGGCGCAATTATGCCGATTTACGATGCACTCTATGGTCACCCAGTAGAACACCTTTTGAGTCGCCATGAACAAGGCGCTGCATTTGCCGCAGTCGGTTATGCTAGAGCAAGTGGTAAAACAGGGGTGTGTTTCGCGACATCAGGACCCGGTGCCACTAACCTTATTACCTCTTTGTCTGATGCGCTATTGGACTCAGTGCCTGTTGTTGCGATAACTGGCCAAGTCTCTACCGCCGTAATTGGTACCGATGCCTTTCAAGAAATCGATGTATTGGGGATGTCATTATCATGCACCAAACACAGCTTTATGGTCACCGATATTAATGAATTAATTCCAACCTTATATAAAGCGTTTGAAATCGCGGCTTCAGGCCGCCCAGGTCCAGTATTAGTTGATATACCTAAAGACATCCAAATAGCTGAGCTTGAGTATAAAACACCATTACTGACTGTCACTGAAGAGCCTGTACCTGAAGTCACAGCCATAGATGCTGCACGTGAATTATTACAGCAAGCAAAGAAACCCATTTTATATGTTGGTGGTGGCGTAGGCATGGCTGGCGCGGTCGATCATTTGCGTCAGTTTATTGATAAAACAGGTATTCCATCTGTTGCCACATTGAAAGGCTTAGGCGCCATTGCTCATGGCACTAAAGGTTACCTTGGTATGTTAGGCATGCATGGTGGCAAAGCGGCAAATTTAGCGGTGCAGTCATGCGATCTATTGATTGTTGTCGGTGCACGTTTTGATGATCGGGTGACTGGGCGTTTAGCCACTTTTGCTGGAAACGCCAAAGTATTGCACCTTGATATCGATATTGCCGAAATTAACAAGCTACGTCAGGCTGATGTAGCGATTTCAGCAGATTTCCGTCAAGTGTTACCCGCCCTTGCAGCATCATTAGATATGCAAACTGAATTGACCCAATGGCAACAAGAAGTGGAAGACTTATACCGTGAGCATCAATGGGATTATCAACACCCTGGCGATCTTATCTATGCTCCAGCAATGTTACGCCGCTTAGCTAATAAATTACCAGAAGACAGTGTCGTGAGTTGTGATGTTGGGCAGCACCAAATGTGGGTGGCGCAGCACATGTGGTTCCGCCGTCCTGAGGACCATTTATCTAGTGCGGGTTTAGGCACTATGGGGTTTGGCTTACCAGCAGCAATTGGCGCTCAAGTTGCTCGACCTGATGCGACCGTTGTAACGGTATCCGGTGATGGCTCATTCATGATGAATGTACAAGAACTTACCACCATCAAACGTCGTAAATTACCCGTAAAAATACTGCTTATTGATAACCAAAAATTAGGCATGGTAAAGCAATGGCAGCAATTGTTTTTTGAGCAACGTTATAGCGAAACTGATTTATCCGATAATCCTGATTTTGTATTAATGGCATCAGCGTTTGATATTCCAGGCCGCACCATTCATCGCGCTGAAGAAGTAGAAGCCGCGCTTGATGAAATGCTCGCAACCCCAGGGCCTTTTATGCTGCATGTCGCTATTGATGATGCGTTTAATGTATGGCCGTTAGTCCCACCAGGGGCATGTAACAGTGACATGATGGACCAAATGGAGAAGCAAACATGATGCATGCAGTTGAATTAAGATTAAAGCCGCAGCCTGAGGTGCTAGAGCGTGTTTTACGTGTGACACGTCATCGCGGCTTTACCGTGACAGAATTAACCATGACCGTAAATGAAGACAGTACATTAAAAGTGAATTTTGATGTCGAAAGTGAGCGAGTGATTGGATTGTTAACACATCAACTGACTAAGTTATTTGATGTGCTTGATTGCCAAGTGCTCACAAGCTCAACAGTGCCAGTTGGAGCTGAAACACCAGCTTCAGTAAGCGCTTAACCATTCATCAATATTCAACAAGGAAAACATTATGGCTGCGACACAATCAGAACTCATTTGGTTTAATGGTGAAATCATGCCTTGGCAGAACGCCAAAGTACACGTGATGACTCACGCAATGCATTACGGCACCTCAGTATTTGAAGGCATTCGTATTTATGATACTCACCTTGGCCCAGCGGGTTTTCGGTTAACAGATCATGTGCAGCGTCTGTTTGATTCAGCCAAAATTTACCGGATGAATGTGCCTTATAGTTTTGATCAAGTGATGCAAGCCTGTAATGACTCAGTCATGAGTAATAACTTACCGAGCGCGTATATTCGTCCGTTAATATTTTTAGGGGATGTAGGCATGGGGATCACCCCGCCAATTGATGCCCAATGTGATATGGTCGTAGCGGCTTTTGCATGGGGAGCATACCTAGGTGAAGACAGCATGGATGCAGGTGTTGATGTTGCGGTCACTTCATGGCAACGGTTGGCGCCAAATACGATTCCTACAGGCGCTAAAGCGGGGGGGAATTATTTATCTTCACTGCAAATTTCGACCGAAGCAAAACGTAATGGCTTTGATGAAGGTATTGCACTTGATACCAACGGTTTAGTCAGTGAAGGCGCAGGGGCTAACTTATTTGTGGTTAAAAACAATAAGATTTATACCCCGCCAGCAACAGCGGCAATTTTGAAAGGGATCACCCGAGATACCATCATGGTGTTAGCTAAAGACTTAGGCTATGAAGTGATTGAAGAAGCAATGGCACGTGAGTTTTTGTACGTTGCAGACGAGATTTTTATGACAGGCACAGCAGCTGAAATTGTCCCTGTTAGAAGTGTTGATCGCATCGAAGTGGGCGCGGGCAAACGCGGCCCAGTGACCAAACAAGTTCAGAGCAGTTTTTTTGGCCTCTTTAATGGTGAAACCGAAGATAAATGGGGCTGGCTAGAACCGCTTAAAAAGTCAGTATAAAACTGGCTACAAATAATAATGAAAAATCCTGTGAGTAGTCTATTAACTACCAAAACATGACCATATTTGACCAATTCCATCGAAAATAATGGAATGACAAAGGAAGGAAAAAACAATGCCTAAACTACGCTCAGCAACCAGTACTGAAGGTCGCAACATGGCAGGAGCACGCGCGTTATGGCGTGCAACTGGTGTAAAAGAAAAGGATTTTGGTAAACCAATTATTGCCATTTCAAACTCGTTTACTCAATTTGTTCCGGGGCATGTGCATTTAAAAGATATGGGCCAATTGGTTGCAGGCGCAATTGAAGAAGCGGGTGGTATTGCTAAAGAGTTCAATACCATTGCAGTCGATGATGGTATTGCTATGGGTCACGGCGGCATGCTTTACAGCCTACCTTCTCGCGAGCTGATTGCCGACAGTGTTGAATACATGGTGAATGCGCATTGTGCTGATGCATTAGTGTGTATTTCTAACTGTGACAAAATTACTCCTGGCATGTTGATGGCGGCGTTAAGACTGAATATTCCCGTCGTTTTTGTGTCAGGTGGCCCAATGGAAGCGGGTAAAACTAAGCTTTCAGATCAAATCATTAAACTCGATTTAGTCGATGCAATGGTGGCAGGTGCAGATACTAATGTCAGTGATGAAGACAGCAAGCAAATTGAACGAAGCGCTTGTCCAACATGTGGTTCTTGTTCAGGTATGTTCACTGCGAACTCAATGAACTGTTTAACTGAAGCATTAGGTCTGTCTTTGCCTGGTAATGGTTCTCTTCTTGCCACACACGCAGCTCGTCGTAACCTATTTTTAGAAGCCGGTCGCCGCGTTATGGATCTTGCGACCCGTTATTATCGTGATGACGATGACAGTGTTTTGCCACGTAATATCGCTTCATTTAAGTCATTCGAAAACGCGATGGCATTGGATATCGCTATGGGTGGTTCATCTAATACCGTTTTACATTTGATTGCTGCAGCGCAAGAAGGTGAAGTCGATTTCACCATGGATGACATTGATAGAATGTCTCGCTTGGTGCCGCATTTATGTAAAGTCGCCCCTTCAACACCGAAATACCACATGGAAGATGTGCATCGTGCTGGTGGTGTGATGGGCATTTTAGGTGAATTAGACAGAGCCGGTTTATTACATACCGACGTACCGCATGTTGCTGCTGATAACGGTGGAAACTTAAAGTCAGTGTTAGCCAAATATGATATTGCTCAAACTCAAGATGCGGATGTCAGACGCTTTTACAGTGCAGGTCCTGCAGGTATCCCTACCCAAACGGCATTCAGTCAAGACTGTTACTGGGATAGCGTAGATGATGATCGTCAAGAAGGCTGTATTCGTACTCGTGAAAACGCTTTTAGCCAAGAAGGTGGCTTAGCGGTGTTATCGGGTAACGTGGCTGAAAATGGCTGTATCGTTAAAACTGCGGGTGTAGATGAAGAAAACCTCACCTTTACGGGTAGTGCAAGAATATACGAAAGCCAAGATGATGCTGTTGATGGCATTTTAGGTGGTGAAGTGGTTGCCGGTGATGTGGTTGTTATCCGTTATGAAGGCCCTAAAGGTGGCCCTGGAATGCAAGAAATGTTGTATCCAACCACTTATCTTAAATCCCGTGGTTTAGGTAAAGCATGCGCACTTATCACCGATGGTCGTTTTTCAGGTGGGACTTCTGGATTATCAATTGGCCATATCTCACCAGAAGCAGCGGCTGGTGGCACCATTGCGTTAGTTGAGAATGGCGATCAAATTGAGATTGATATTCCATCTCGTAGTATCAAATTAGCCGTTTCGGATGCTGAGCTGGCTAAGCGTAAAGCGGCAATGGATGCCAAAGGTCCATTAGCGTGGAAACCTGTTAGCCGTGAGCGTTATGTGTCATTAGCACTTAAAGCGTATGCTTTATTGGCAACCAGTGCCGATAAAGGCGCGATTCGCGACCGCAGTAAGTTAGAAGGCTAAGCGAATAGATTAAGCTTATTATCAGCACATTCTTACTATCCTAAACCCTATGTTCTTAGGTAAAGATATTAAGAATGTGTGCATTTGAAATATAACCAACACTGATGGAATTAAGCCTATGTCTTTAGCACAAGAGTATTTGCAAAAAACGCTGCTGTCATCAGTTTACGACGTAGCGAAAGTTACGCCGCTGTCGAGTTTAAATAAATTATCGGCTCGCTTAGGTAGTCAGGTTTATCTTAAGCGTGAAGATATGCAACCAGTGCATTCGTTTAAATTGCGTGGTGCATATAACCGTATGTCACAGCTAACGCCGCAGCAATGTAAAGACGGTGTGGTGTGCGCTTCTGCGGGCAACCATGCTCAAGGTGTGGCAATGTCAGCAGCCAGTAGAGGCATTGATGCAGTCATTGTTATGCCTGGCACGACCCCAGAAATTAAAATCGATGCTGTAAAAAGACTCGGTGGCAATGTGGTGTTATTTGGTGAAGCGTTTGATCAAGCAAACGAGCATGCTAAGCAATTAGCCGAAACGGAAAATCGCACATATATAGCCCCGTTTGATGACGAAGCTGTAATAGCAGGTCAAGGCACAATTGCCCAAGAAATGCTACAGCAACAACGCGACCTTGATACCGTATTTGTACCAGTAGGTGGTGGTGGATTAATTGCAGGTATTGCAGCTTATTACAAAGCGGTGATGCCTCAAGTTAAAATTGTCGGTGTTGAACCTGAAGATGCCGCTTGTTTAAAAGCGGCCATGGAAGCTGGCGAGCCAGTGACATTATCGCAAGTTGGCTTATTTGCTGATGGCGTAGCAGTAAAACGCATTGGTGAGGAACCTTTCAGAGTCGCGAAAGATTATGTCGATGAGGTCATAACGGTAACATCAGATGAAATCTGCGCAGCGGTTAAAGATATTTTTGAAGATACCCGCGCTATATCAGAACCCGCAGGTGCATTGTCTGTTGCTGGACTTAAAAAATACATACAGCAGCATCCAAAAGAAGCGGGCAAAGGTGAGAAGGTTGCGGCGATATTAAGTGGCGCCAATGTCAATTTTCATAGTTTACGTTATGTGTCTGAGCGCTGTGAGTTGGGTGAACAAAAAGAAGCCGTGTTAGCAGTAAAAGTGCCTGAAAAACCGGGCAGCTTTTTACGTTTTTGCCAGATTCTCAATAAACGGGCAATGACAGAGTTTAACTATCGTTTTAATAGTCGTGACAGCGCAGTGGTGTTTGCAGGTATTCGCATTAGCCAAGGTCAAGCTGAGTTAGATGAGATTATTACCAACTTAGAAGCTGAAGGTTTTCAGGTTCAGGATTTATCTGAAGATGAAACCGCCAAGCTTCATGTGCGCTATATGGTCGGTGGTCGCCCACCAGAGCCGTTAGATGAGCGCTTGTTTAGCTTTGAGTTTCCAGAGCACCCAGGGGCGTTACTTAAGTTTTTAACCACGCTTCAAAGCCAATGGAATATCAGCTTATTCCATTACCGTAATCATGGGGCAGCATTTGGTCGTGTATTGGCGGGGTTTGAAGTACCCGCTTCTGATGAGGCGGCATTCGCCCAGTTTTTGACTGATTTAGGTTTTGTTTATCAAGAAGAAACTCAAAGCCCTGCTTATCAGCTCTTTTTAAGTTCAGGTCAGCATTAGCCTCACCTTTTTTATCATCTTGACTCATCAAAATAGCTTCTTCGGGAAGCTATTTTATTTGGGGTTAGATAAGTACTAAAAAGGCTTTTTAGCTAATAAATTTCATGTGGATAGCGCCTTTTGGTCTATCTGTGTGTTATTGTCATTTCAGCCCAAAGAGGCAATAGCCGCAAACGAGATAATATTCGGTGGCGTTAAATAAAATTAAAAATGTAGGTTTCATTGAGCTATTACAAATTGACCTCGAGCCAAGGAGACTTTGATGTTATCTGTACCAACAATTTCAGCACCAAGTATTAATGCTTTTAATCCACCACGTCGCACGCTAATGGGGCCTGGCCCTTCAGATGTGTATCCAGAAGTACTTGCTGCACAAGCTAAGCCAACCATCGGTCATTTAGACCCATTATTTGTCGCAATGATGGATGAGTTAAAGTCCCTTATTCAATACGCCTTTCAAACTGAAAACGAAATGACCTTAGCCGTGTCTGCACCTGGCAGTGCGGGAATGGAAACGTGTTTTGTTAACTTGGTTGAAGCTGGCGAAAAAGTCATTGTTTGTCGCAATGGTGTCTTTGGCGAGCGTATGCGCCAAAACGTTGAACGTGTGGGTGCCACTGCTGTTGTCGTCGATAACGAGTGGGGCGAACCCGTTTCTGTCGAGGCCGTAGAAGCAGCGCTGAAAGCGAACCCTGATGCTAAGTTTCTCGCATTTGTGCATGCTGAAACCTCAACCGGCGCATTATCTGACGCTAAAAGCTTATGTGCTTTAGCGCAGCAACATGATTGTATTTCAATCGTTGATGCTGTGACCTCGCTTGGTGGTGTTGAGCTACGTGTTGATGAATGGGGCATTGACGCCATATATTCTGGTAGTCAGAAGTGTCTTTCATGTGTACCAGGTATTTCACCTGTGTCATTTTCTGATAAAGCCGTCGCGAAAATCAAAAGTCGAACTACGCCTGTGCAAAGTTGGTTTTTAGATCAAACTTTAGTGATGGGCTATTGGGGTAATAAAGACAGCGGTGCTAAACGAAGCTACCACCATACTGCGCCAGTGAATGCCTTATATGCGTTACATGAGTCATTACGACTACTCGCCACTGAAGGCTTAGAAAATGCCTGGCAGCGTCATGCTGATATGCACCAATTATTACGCAGTGGCCTTGAACAATTAGGATTGAACTTTGTTGTTGATGAGTCGTGTCGTTTACCACAGCTGAACGCAGTATACATTCCACAGGGCGCAGATGATGCGTTAGTGAGAAAGCAATTACTGGAAAATTATAATCTTGAAATCGGTGCAGGATTGGGTGCTCTGGCTGGTAAAGCTTGGCGTATCGGTTTGATGGGGTATGCTGCCCGCCGCGAAAACGTCGCTTTATGTTTGCGCGCATTAGATGAAGTGCTTAATTAGCACTTAATTAGCACTTAATTAGAGACTAACTTCGTTAAGTGAGCATAAAAAAATGGCGTCCTAGGATGCCATTTTTGTTTTATCGTTAATTGAATCTACTACCAGCTGGAGTTATGCGTCAGCTGAAAGCTTTTTTTCTAATTCTTCAACTTGAGCTTGTAATGCTTCGAGTTTTTCACGGGTTTTTAGTAACACGTGCTGCTGAACTTCAAACTCTTCACGAGAAACGACATCTAATTTCATTAGTTGGCTTTGTAAAACTTGCTTTGAACGCTCTTCGAATTCGCCTGCAAATTGCTTTACACCACTAGGAAGGTTATCACTCAGCTGCTTAGCAACTTCTTCAAGTTTTTTTGGATTAATCATCGTCAATACCATCTTCAATTAGGTTTCTTGTTTATGAGTTAATTGTACCTGAGCCCGTCTGCATGTCCAAAGTTATCGCTCAGCTTGTGTGATGGTTCTAACATTGCAGGGGAGAGCTTGATAATCAATACGCTTGCTATGCCGCTTTCGATCGAATCGCCTTAAGGGTTAACCGAATAGTGATATCGTTGAATTTAATCATTGTCGATCGCTGCTTTCTGGTATGATCGCACTCCGTTTATTTTCGTTATTGGTAAAGTCGACAGCATGAAGTTAAATCCTGGGCAAAATGATGCCGTTCACTATGTTTCTGGACCTTGTTTAGTCTTAGCAGGGGCAGGCAGTGGTAAAACTCGGGTAATTATTAACAAAATTGAATACTTAGTCGAAAAGTGTGGCTACAAGGCGCGCAATATTGCCGCTGTGACTTTTACCAATAAAGCTGCGCGTGAAATGAAAGAGCGTGTTTCACAATCGATGGGACGCAAAGAAGCTCGTGGATTATGGATCTCTACATTCCATACGCTGGGGTTAGAGATCATCAAGCGTGAGCATAAAGTGGTCGGTTTAAAAGCAGGCTTTTCGCTGTTTGATGATCAAGATACCTTTGCACTGCTTAAAGAGCTTACAGAAGATGAGCTTGAAGAAGATAAAGATCTTATTAAAGCCCTCGCCAGTGCCATTTCTAATTGGAAAGGCGACTTAGTCATTCCTGATCAAGCGCTTAAACGTGGCGGTGATGAACAAACGCAATTATTTGCTAAATTATATCAACGCTATGCGCAGCACATGAAAGCCTACAATGCGCTAGATTTTGATGATCTTATTTTGCTGCCGACATTATTATTACGTAACAATGAAGAAGTGCGTACTCGCTGGCAAACTCGTTTTCAGTACTTGCTGGTGGATGAATACCAAGATACCAATACCAGCCAATATGAATTGGTGAAGCTATTAGTGGGTGAACGAGCTCGTTTTACCGTGGTAGGTGATGATGACCAATCCATTTATTCGTGGCGTGGTGCGAAACCACAAAACTTGGTGTTATTGGGCAAAGACTTCCCGCAATTACGCTTAATCAAGCTAGAGCAAAATTACCGCTCTAGCCAAAGAATTTTGCGTGCAGCGAATATCCTGATTGCTAACAACCCCCATGTTTACGATAAAAAACTGTTCAGTGAACTCGCTTACGGTGAGCCGCTCAGAGTGTTGTTTGCCGCCAATGAAGAGCAAGAGGCCGAACGTGTTATCGCTGAGATAGTTCGTCATAAGTTTATGGGCAAAACTAAATTTGGTGATTATGCGATCTTGTATCGAGGTAACCATCAATCAAGGCTGTTAGAGCGCGCCTTAATGACCAACCGGATCCCTTACAAGTTATCTGGTGGTACGTCGTTTTTCGCCCGCGCAGAAATTAAAGACATCATGGCTTACTTACGTTTAGTAGTGAACCCTGATGATGACAATGCATTTTTACGTGTGGTGAACTTGCCTAAGCGTGGTATTGGCCCTGCAACGCTTGAGCGTCTTGGTAATTACGCCAATCAAAAACATATCTCGATGTTTGAAGCGATTTTTCAGGCAGAGCTTAATCATCATTTAGCGCCTGCGGCAATGGCCTCCCTGTATCAGTTCGGTAAGTTTATTGTTGATACCGGTGAAATTGCCACTCGCGGTGAACCTGTAGATGCAATTAAACAGCTTATTCGTAAGATAAATTACGAAGATTACCTATATGAAACCAGTACCAGTGCCAAAGCGGCTGAAATGCGAATGAAAAATATTTCAGAGTTATACCGTTGGGTGACTGAAATGCTGGAAGGTGATGAATTAGATGAGCCGATGACATTACCAGAAGTGGTAACGCGCCTTACTTTACGTGACATGATGGAACGCAACCAAGAAGATGAAGGTGGCGATCAAGTTCAATTGATGACACTGCATGCTTCAAAAGGCTTGGAGTACCCATATGTGTTTATGGTGGGTACTGAAGAGCGTATTTTACCGCATCAATCGAGCATCGATGAGGATAATGTTGATGAAGAGCGCCGTTTAGCTTATGTGGGCATTACACGTGCACAAAAAGAGTTATGGTTTACTATGTGCCGCGAACGTCGCCAGTTTGGTGAAACCATGCGCTGCGAACCCAGCAGATTTTTGCTGGAATTACCGCAAGATGATTTGATTTGGGAAAACCGTAAGCCAAAACAAACTGAGCAAGAAAAAGCGCAATCGGCTAAAACCAATATTGCTAATATTCGAGATATGTTTAAAAAATAGCAATATCTCTTCAATATTCGCCTTATGGCTTATGGCTTATGAGTTGTGCTATCGGTTAAAAAATGAGTCTTGGCTCAATCAGCTTAGCAAGCAACGCAATGCATTAAGCTTGGGTTAACTCAGCGATATCGACCTCTTCGCTATGTTGAGTTAACACTAAGTTTACCAGTGAAAATACCTGCCCTTGACCTTGAATGTAACCTAACTCTTCTAATATCTGCTTTTGCTTTTGAGTGTCTACACCTTCTGCAAAAATCTTAAAGCCCAATGTTGTTGCAATCAGCTGGTAGGCTTTTGCTAGCTGCAATTGCTTATCGTTGACTAAGTGTTGGCTGATATCGGCATCGAGTTTTAGGGCTTTAATTGGTAAGAAGCTCAAACTACTTAATGAGCTATATCCGGTGCCGTAGCCATTAATGCCAATATTGATACCAAGTTCTGATAGTGATTCGAAGGCGCTAATATGGTTGGTGCTGTCTTGAACAAAGGCTTTCTCGTTAAAAAACACCCACAATTTAGATGCACAAATTTTGCTGCGCTTGATGGTATTCCGTAAGCTGCGCAGTCCATATTTATGCTTAATATGCTGACTTGAAAGCGGCATATGTATTTGTATTTTCTCACCTAGACCATTGGCGAGAGCCTGATAATGTTCATCGATATACTTAAAAATATAATCATCTAACATCGTCATGGTCTGAGTTTGGTTAGCAAGTGAAGTGAGTTGCTCGTTATCGATTAAGCCTTGAGAAGGATGCTGCCAATAACTAATAGGCTCATAAGCTATGATTTCTTTGTCATCAAAAGACACCACAGGGGTTAATTCAACCACAATGTCATTTTGTTCTATGGCATTTAAAAAATCTTGTTCTAATTCAATGCGTTGATTGAAATGATATTCAGTTTGTCTATCAAATATCACGTAACAACCTTTGCCTTTTGATTTTGCTTGATACATTGCCGTATCTGCATTTCTTAAGATAGATTCGCTAGTATCTGATGAAGCCACACAACTGAATGCAACCCCAATACTGGCACCTGAAATCACTTGCTGCTGCGCTAAAGTGTATGGTTCTGAAATGGTCTCTAATATTCGCTCGCAGACATCTTCAGCATCTTTATGCTGGTGGATTGAATCTAATAGAATGACAAATTCATCGCCACCGAGGCGCGCTAAGGTATCGTTTTCGCGAATACATAACTTAAGGCGCGTAGAGGTTTCGATTAAGAACCTGTCACCTTCTAAATGGCCTAGAGTGTCATTGATTTGCTTAAACCCATCTAAATCAATAAAGAGTAAGGCAAACTGTTCTTTTGGGTGGCGGCGAATATGTTTGATGGCTTGAGTTAATCGTTCCATAAAGAAGCTACGATTAGGTAAACCAGTTAAGTTATCGTGTTTAGCATCATATACCAGTTGCGCTTCCATTTTTTTTCGCTGCATGATTTGACGTTGTAAATTGTCATTCATTTCAGCGATGGCCTTGGTGCGTTTTTCTACTTTATCTTCTAATAATTCATGGCTACGTTTTAATTGTTCAACAGCGAATTTACGTTCAATGGCATTGGCAATATGTTGAGAGACAAATGTCAGCAGTTCTAAATCTCTTGCAGCATAAGAGTTCTGATCTGTCAGGCTATAAATAGTTAAGCCGCCAGCAACCTCGCCATGGATAAATAATGGAATACCAATCCATTGTTTCATGGTTTGAGTATGGTTTAGCGCTGGGTTGGTGCCATAGATCTCACCCGCATGGACCATGTCTTGAATATCTTGCTGGCTAAGAAGTTTGGGTTGTTTGTGTTTTAAAATAAATTCGGTTAAACCATCTTGCATCGCCCTAGGCTTTGGCGGCTCACTACTCATTTGCGAGACATAAAAAGGAAAAGACAAGGTTTGTGAGGCTTTATGCACGAGTGAGATAAAGCAGTTCTCTGCTGGAAGTAATTGGCTAATGACTTGATGGATTTTGGGGTAAAAGTCAGCTTCACTGACATCTGATGCTGAAAGATCGGCTATTTGGAATAACGACTTTTGTAACTTTTCTGCTTTCATTCTTTCTTGAACTTCAAGCTTCACTTTATCGTACGCTTTGCTCAGTTCTTTGGTGCGCTGAACAATGGCGATTTCAAGCTCTTCGTTATGGCGCAAGCGTTCCATAACCCCAGAAATATGGTGACAAATAAATCCCATCAATTCGAGCTCAAGTTCGCCGTAACTAATATCGTTACTGTAACTTTGAACTACGAGTACACCTGAGACAATATTATTATGTTTGATTGGTACCCCAAGCCACTGCAAACAAGCAGAGCCGAGGTCATCAATGAAACCTTGTGACACCAGCTGATCAAATCGCTGGGCATCACAAAAGAGTGGCTCACCTGTTTTTAAGACATAACCGGTGATCCCACGCTCTAATAAAGAAGATAATTCTTCGTCAGGATACAGTTCAGAAGGGTGGGAGTCTTTTTCATCGGCAAAAAAAGGTAAAGTGATGTTACCTGTTTCACGATCTATTGAAGCAATAAAAAAATTATCAGCAGGAATTAAACTTTGCAGATGATTGTGGACACCTTGATAAAAAGCATCAAGTGAAACCACATGGGTCGCAATGTTAGAAATCTCTAATAAGGCATTTTGAATGATTTCAGCGCGTTTATACTTTGTTGCTAAGCGCCTAAGCCTCGATACCCTTTTTTGAAGGTGCTCGATATTTTTACAACTATTAGAAGGGAGTCTTCCCTTTTCCATGATGCTCCCTCAATCCTTTTGAGAAATATAACCATCTTTGAGTATATGAAAGTTCCTCGATAAAGGGAACTATCAAGAGTTTAAAATGAAAAATGCTTAAAAACATCACAATTTACTCAAAACTTGAGCAAACGAACAAAAAAGTTATAAACAAAGGTGGACGTGAAGGTGATTTATCCCTATTATGTGCGTCGCTAACCAAGGCGAGCGCCCATAGCTCAGCTGGATAGAGCGTACCCCTCCGGAGGGTAAGGCCGAAGGTTCGAATCCTTCTGGGCGCACCATTCGGTAACGTTCGTTAGCAAGATTGAAATCAGTGGTGATTGTAGCTCAGTTGGTAGAGCCCCGGATTGTGATTCCGGTTGTCGTGGG
>NZ_JAJGZS010000036.1:36302-45351 GCF_020806285.1 Shewanella sp. 10N.7 | reverse complement strand
CTGACTCAGTGTTTCGCTATTGCGCTCTGCCGTGTCAGTGGATGCGCATTATAGGGAGATTCTGAAACACCGCAAGGGCTTTTGGTAATAAAAACACAAAAAAAAGATCGCTTGATGAGTTTTTCATCAAAAGCGATCTTTTTTAATCAATTAATACTGTCTTAGGCCTATTTAGCTTGCTCTAACTCAATATAATTAGCGCTATTATTGGAATTGCTGCAAGAACTCTATAGCATTTTCATCATCCCAATCTACATATGTACGAACATATGCCACCAATTCGCCTTCTTTATTCAAGATAAAGGTAGCTGGAATTGTATCTAATGGGAATACTTCACGTAGATTCTGTTTTGCATCATAGTAAGAGTTAAACGAAGGTAAGCCAATTGACTCTAAAAAAGGGCTGACTTGCTTCTTGCCTTCTGCATCTATCGAAATTGGCATCAATACAAAGTCATCTTTACTCAACGTTTGCTCTAAACGATCCAAAGCTGGTAGTTCTCTTACACAAGGTGGGCACCATGTGGCCCACATATTCACAATAACGACTTTTCCTTTATGTTCTTCAAAATCGACTTCTTTACCTTCTGCATCATTGAATCCAATGTGTGCAATTGGAAAAGGATTCTCAAGGACATTTATTTTGTCCAGTGTAGAATTGCTTACATGCTGCTGTTGCTTTTCCATTCCAGGATAAGCATTAACAGTGAAAGTCACTGCTAATGCACTGAGCATGATCGCTTTGATCATGATATTCATTACTTATCATCCAGACTTTGTTTATTTTTCAACAAAGCTTCTAACTCATTACGATCAGCATCAGTCATTTCTGGTGCAGCAGTTGATTTACCACGTTGCTTACGAACTACAACGAGTGCTACATATAGTGCAATCAACATTAGAACAAATGGACCAAGCCACAGAATGTAAGTTTTAGGATCAAGTCTTGGCTTATAAAGAACAAAGTCACCATAGCGGCTTGTCATAAAATCGACAATTTCATCATTACTCTTGCCATCATCTACCATTGTGTAAACCTCAAGACGTAAATCTTGGGCAACTGGTGAGTTAGAATCAATTAAATTTTGATTTTGACATTGTGGGCAACGTAATTCATGCGCCAAACTTAATGCACGTTTTTGGTTATCAGCTGACTTAAATTCATATGTATCAACTGGTGTTGCCATGACATTGAAAGCCAAAACTAAACTTGCCATGAAGCCAACAAGTATTTTAAATGTCTTCATTCTTAAACTCCATCTTGTTTCGCTTCAGCTTGCAACTCTTGGATCATTGGATAAAGCGTTTCGCTCCATACATTCCTGTCAATAGGACCTGCATAGCGGAAACGAATAATGCCGTTATGATCAACAATAAAACTTTCTGGTGCTCCATAAACCCCAAGGTCTAAACCTAAGCGTCCATCTTTATCAAAAATATTAAGCGTATAAGGATCACCTTCACGGCTTAACTCTCTAATTGCTGGAGCACGCTCATCACGATAGTTAACACCGTAAATCGGTAAAATGTTTTGACGCGCTAACATCATTAAATACGGATGTTCATACTTACAAGCTGGGCACCAAGTTGCCCATACATTAATAAGTGACACTTCGCCTTTAAGATTTTCCTGCGTTAGCATTTCACCCGGTGTTTCGAGACGTTCAAGTTGGAAAGCCGGAACCGGCTTTCCTTCTAGTGCTGAATCGAGCTTTTGCGGATTTAAGAATAACCCCTGATATAGAAAAACTCCCATCCCCAAAAACAATACCAATGGTATAAACAGCACCAACTTTTTCATATTTTCTCCAATAAATTAAGCAGTCGCTAATTTCGCTTCTTTAGTGTCATCTTTCGCGGTTTTAGTTTCTTTCACGCGGTAGCGTTTATCTGATGCAGCTAAGAAACCACCGACCATCATGAAGATAGAACCAATCCAAATCCAACGAACAAACGGCTTGTAATTAAGACGTACTGCAAACTGAGTCATACTTAATGGGTCACCCATAGTGACATAAAGGTCACGGAATAAGCCCCAATCAATACCAGCTTCAGTCATGTCCATTGTACGTACATTATATTGACGACGATCTGGTCTTAATAATGTGACAAACTTGTCATCTTGATAAACTTCTATCTGACCTTGCTGGGCAGTGTAGTTTGGACCGACAACATTTTTAGTTTCAATGTAGTTAAAGGTATAACCAGCTAACTCTTCGCTGATACCTGGGCCCATACGTACGCTTTTCTCAATCGAGTAGTTTGACACCATAGTCGCACCAACGATTGAAACTGCAATACCCATGTGCGCAATTAGCATACCCGTTTCACTACGACCAATCTTATTCAGAGTAAATTTACCATTTATGTCTGTAAGCAGGTTATAAGCCGCTCTGAATGTTGCAAGTGAAACCCAAGTTGCCATACCGATACCAAATACAACCCAAAGGTTTAATTCGTTGCCAGCAATGAAAGGCGTTGCTAAACCAACTACTGCTGCAACAATTGCAGGGATAAGTAACTGACGTTTCAATTCACCCGCTTTAGATTTCTTCCAGCGAATAATTGGACCAATACCCATAAAGCCAAATAGTACTAATACGATTGGTACGAATACAGAGTTAAAATATGGAGGTCCTACAGAAATCTTACCCATACCTAATGCATCAATTAACAGTGGGTATAGCGTACCAAGTAAAACGGTACCTGCTGCCACAGTGAGTAGAACATTACAGACTAATAAGAATGTTTCTTTAGATTTTAATTCAAATCGTGCAGGGCTACTCATTTCACTTGCTCGTAGTGCGAACAAGGTTAAGGAGCCACCGATAGCTAAACCAAGCAATAGTAGAATGAACATACCACGGCTAGGATCTGCTGCGAATGAATGAACTGATGTTAGTACACCTGAACGCACGATAAATGTACCTAACAAGCTTAATGAGAAAGCAAAGATAGATAGCAATACTGTCCAGTTACGGAATGCGCCACGCTTTTCAGTCACGATTAATGAATGAACAAGTGCGGTACCAATTAACCAAGGCATGAATGATGCATTTTCAACTGGATCCCAGAACCACCATCCGCCCCAACCTAGCTCGTAGTATGCCCACCAAGAACCTAGAGAAATACCACCTGTTAGGAATACCCAAGCAGCTAATGTCCAAGGACGAGACCATCTTGCCCAAGCTGAATCTAAACGGCCACTCATAAGCGCTGCAATAGCAAATGCGAAACTAACCGCAAAACCGACATAACCTAGATAAAGCATTGGAGGATGGAAAATAAGCCCTACGTCTTGCAACATTGGGTTTAAGTCACGACCTTCCATAGGAATTGGGAAAATACGCTCGAAAGGACTAGAGGTCAGGATCATGAATAATGAGAACCCAACAATGACCATTGCAAGTACTGCGAGTACGCGTGCAATGAACACTTCTTCCATACCTTTACTAAAGGTTGCAACCGCAGCTGCCCAAACCGTTAGAGAGAATACCCAGAAAAGTAATGAACCTTCGTGGCCACCCCATACAGCTGCAATTTTAAAGAAAATTGGTAGTTGTGAGTTGGAGTGATTTGCGACATAAGCCACAGAGAAGTCATCAACAGCAAAGCTATAGCCTAGGGTGATGACAGAAAGAGTGATAAAAAAGAACATACCGTAACAAATAGGCCAAGCATATCTTACGAGATACTGGTCTTTACGGGCTGCACCAAATAACGGCACGGTCATCAATAGAATGGCGAATGCCAAACCAATAATGAGCGAGAAGTGTCCAAGTTCAGGGATCATGGGTATTCCTCAATTTTAAAAAAGTTGTTCAAGCCATATAAAGGCTAAACAACGCATATCTATCATAATGCTTTAAAACAGTGATATTAACATTAGCTAATACGAATTTGCTTATATTTTAGTAGTTGCTGTTGTTTATGTCTGCCACTTTCGTGCAAAACTGGGTGACTTGTCTCATTCTCAAAAAAATAGAGAGTAAAAACACCCAGTTATCAACTGTTGAACATAGGACATAAAAAGTTCATTTAAGTTTCGTTTGTTTTTTTTATAGGTGATTAATCTGTGAACCAGTGCCCAACTATGACGATTCTGGTTCGGTTATATCGTATATTACTGTTCAATGAATCATCTTTACGTATAATCTAACTTCAAGTCAGGCGGCTAATCCGCTCTGTTTTTTCAGCAACCTAAAAGTGAATATTGAAACAATGACCACATTTTGGATATTTATTGCTCTTGTCGTCGTAATCAGTTTAATGCTGATTTGGGTCCCACATTTTCGTCAGCAAAAAATGTTAGCTGCTGAAGAATCAGGCGTACGTAAGCAAACAAACCTTGAACTATTTAACGAACGTGCAGCTATTCTAGAAAAAGAACTAGAAGATGGCTTATTAGATCAAACTGAGTTTGATGCACTAAAGAAAGAGCTTGAAATCGGCTTATTGCAAGATATGAAGCAAGATGGCGATGACTCTCTTGATACGAAAATTCAAGCTAAAGGGATCTTATGGCCATCATTTATGACCGTTTGTATTCTAGCTATTTCAGCGTACCTCTATCAATCATTAGGTGCTTACGAAGAGCTTGCTAACCCTCCACAAGCAGAGGCTAGCCCACATCAAGGCATGAGCAGCGAGCAAATTATGGCTCAACGCGTACAGATGATGGAGCAGCAAGTACAAGCAGATCCTGAAAACAGCCAAGCTTGGTTTAGCTTAGGTCATGCTTATATTTCAGCTAATCAATTTGATCAAGCAATTGCTTCATTTGATAAAGTGATGGAATTAGTCGGTACTGCAGCAGAATTACTTGGGCCTAAAGCAACGGCAATGTATTACAAGAATGGCCAAGAAATGAATCCTCAAATTCAGGCATTGGTTGATCAGT
Organism: Shewanella sp. 10N.7; assembly: GCF_020806285.1. NCBI lineage: Bacteria > Pseudomonadati > Pseudomonadota > Gammaproteobacteria > Alteromonadales > Shewanellaceae > Shewanella > Shewanella sp. 10N.7. The sequence goes on along the minus strand of NZ_JAJGZS010000036.1, from coordinate 40,451 downwards.
CACTGGCATTAGACGCACAAGACCCATCAACATTACTACTTGTTGGTATGGACTCATTCTTTACCGCTGATTACCAAGCAGCAATCAACGCATGGCAAACTATTTTAGATAGTGGCCGCAGTGACATTGATCGCACAGCAGTAATGAATGCAATCGAATCTGCTAACATGCGTATTCAAGCTGAAACAGGCGAAATGCCAAATGACAGCAACCACAACCCAATGACGCAAGCTGCAACAACAGCTAAAACCGTTGATGTTGAAATTGCGATTTCACCAGAATTAGCTGATCAAGTTAGCTCTACTGATATGGTATTTATCTTTGCACGTTCAACGCAAGGACCTAAAGTACCTTTAGCTGCAACTAAAATCAGTGCTAACAGCCTTCCTGTTACGGTGACATTAGATGACTCAACTTCAATGGGTGGTGACGTTAAACTTAGCAGTGCCCAAAATGTTGAAATTATCGCAGTGTTATCTAAGCATGGTAGTGTGAAAGCGCAAACTGGAGACTTGAAAGGTGTTGTTGCATCTGTTGCAGTCGGTGAAGAAGCTAAACTAATGCTTGATACTGTTGTTCAATAAACAGTTTTTATAGACATTAAAAAACCGGCTAGTAGCCGGTTTTTTTATGAGTATCTAAAATTACTTAGACATGAACTCAATCGCTTTTTGGTAATCTTCATCAGTACAATCAGTACACATACCACCTGGAGGCATAGCGCCTTTACCAGTTTTAATTGTAGAAATTAGTGTGTCCATACCCGCCGCTAAACGAGGCTCCCATGCAGCAGCATCGTGCGCTTTTGGTGCACCAGCAACTCCCATGCTGTGACATACTTGACACGCTTTGTTGTAAACTGCTTCGCCATCTTGAGCGAAAACGTTTGTAGACAAAGTCAATGCAGCAACTGCAGTCATTGCTAATAATTTTTTCATGTTCATCGTTCCTAATGCAAATAAATTCAAAGCTCAATGCCACCTTTCAAAGCAGGTAGACTTATTAAATCGTCATCAGATTACTACAAACTTCAATAAAACTCACCTTTTTGTGATAAGAATCTCACCTTCATACTCAAATTAAGACAATAAAACTGTATTGAGTAATATATTAGAGAATCATGAAAAAGTTCACATTAGATGTATTTTATTGGAACCACTTCAAATACCTAGCACATAGATGGGTTGAATGCTAAACCCTTAATTGTGTTTATGATAATATTGATTTTGTATTCATCCTCAACACGTAAAAAGAGGGCTCAGTGACAGACAACAATCAGCAGCAAGTTTTAGTCAGGGCAAATGAACTGACGTGCATTCGTGAAGACCGTATTCTGTTTGATCAATTAAGCTTCGAAATTAATGCAGGTGATATTGTCCAAATTGAAGGCCCTAATGGTGCTGGTAAAACCAGCCTGTTGCGCATTATTGCTGGCTTATCTCGACCTTATGCTGGCGAGATTCAGTATATTGATACCGATATCAATCAATGTCGTGACGAGTTTAATGAAGATTTACTTTATCTTGGACACCTCGCTGGTGTTAAAAGCGAGTTAACAGCAAATGAAAACCTTAACTTCAATTTAAGGTTAAGTGGATATAATGATTTTGATAGTTATGATTTGCTCGCCAAAGTTAACTTAGGTGGCTTCGAAGAGGCTCTCGCTGGACATTTATCAGCAGGCCAACACAGAAGAACAGCCCTAGCCCGTCTCTGGCACACCAATTGTCGAATCTGGATCCTTGATGAACCATTTACAGCAATTGATAAAAAAGGTGTAGAAGAGTTGGAACAATTGTTTATTAAGCACACTCAAAGTGGTGGTTGCGTTATTATGACGACACACCAAGATATGAGTCTCATCACTGATGAAGTGCTTCGTAAGATCAAACTAGACTATCGCTTCGTATAAGGTACAACAATGAAAAGAGGCATCAGTTACACCCAAGCATTTCTGACATTGTTGCAGCGTGATTTAAAAATTGCGATTAGGCATCGTGGGGATATTTTTAATCCACTTTTATTCTTTGTCTTAGTCGTGACACTATTTCCTTTAGGAATTGGACCAGAACCACAGGTTCTGTCACGCGTTGCACCAGGTATCATATGGGTTGCTGCATTATTGGCATCCATGTTGTCACTAGAGCGATTATTTAAAGCAGATTTTAATGATGGTAGCTTAGAGCAGATGCTACTAAGCCCACAGCCTTTACCAATATTGGTATTATCAAAAGTATTGGCTCACTGGATTTTAACTGGTGTACCATTGATATTAGTAGCACCTTTATTAGCAGTCTTGTTACATTTAGAAAGTAATAGCTATACTGCACTCATATTAACGCTAACTGTGGGCACGCCCGTATTATCGTTACTTGGTGCAATTGGTGTGGCGTTAACTGTTGGGTTACGCAAGGGTGGAGTATTACTTAGCTTATTAATTTTGCCACTGTATATACCCGTACTAATTTTTGCTACCAGCGCTATTGATGCTGCTGGTTTAAATTTACCTTATACCGGACAACTTGCCATTATTGGCGCCATGTTGGTCGGATCATTAATTATGGCACCATTTGCAATTGGTGCTTCATTACGAGTGAGTACAAACTGATATGTGGAAATGGCTTCATTCATACGCTGATCCCGAGCGTGCATACAAACTAGCATCAACGCTTTTACCTTGGTTTGCGTTTTCTGCCATCTTATTGATAAGTGTTGGAACCATCTGGGGAATGTTATTTGCCCCAATGGATTACCAACAAGGCGAGAGCTTCAGAATTATTTATATTCACGTGCCATCTGCTTCAATGTCTATGGCCGCATATATGGCGATGGCATCAGCCTCATTTGTCGGTATCGTTTGGCAAATTAAAACGGCTGACTGGGTAGCTGCATCAATTGCACCTATTGGCGCCGTCATTACCTTTATTGCGCTATTAACTGGTGCTGCATGGGGTAAACCTATGTGGGGCACATGGTGGGTTTGGGATGCACGCTTAACATCAGAACTAGTGCTATTATTCTTATACCTTGGTGTTATTTCTCTTTATGCATCATTTGAAGATAAAGTGCTTGCAGCTCGTGCAGCAGGCATATTAGCCATCGTTGGTGTTATTAATATCCCAATCATTAAATACTCAGTTGATTGGTGGAGTAGCTTACACCAACCAGCCACCATCAAAATCACAGAAAAATCAGCTATGCCAATGGAAATGTTAGCGCCGCTGCTTATCAATATATTCGGTTTTGGCTTAATGATTGGTGCAATCACTTTGGTGCGCTATAAAGCAGAAATTTTAGCAAGAAATGGCATGCGCCCTTGGGTTAGAGAATTAGCAAAAGCGGAGGCATCTAAATGATCCAGTTCGAATCATTGTCAGAATTTTTAAATATGGGCGGTTATGCATTTTATGTATGGTTGTCATACGGTGTTACCTTCGGAAGCTTAGGGATCTTATTATTCTTAAGCCTTCGCCAGAAAAGATCCGTCTTACTCGAGATATCTAAAAAGATGGAACGAGAAGACCGCCTTAAAGAAACTAGGAGTAGTAGATAGTGAACTCTAGACGTAAAAAAAGACTCACACTTGCCGTCGCATTAATTGCAGGTGTAGCAGGTATCGCATCATTACTTTTGTATGCATTAAACTCTAACTTAAACTTATTTTTTACCCCTTACGAAATTGTAAACGGTAAAAAAGACACTGGTGAAAAGCCTGAAATTGGTCAGCGTATTCGAGTAGGTGGAATGGTAACTGTTGGAACAATGGTTAGAGATCCAGAAAGCTTGCACGTAGAATTTGAAATTCATGATGCTTTTGGTGGTGCAATTACTGTTACTTTTGATGACTTACTGCCTGATTTATTCCGTGAAGGACAAGGTATTGTCGCTCAAGGCGTATTAATCAAGCCTGACACTATCGAAGCAACTGAAGTACTGGCGAAGCATGATGAAAACTACATGCCTCCAGAAGTTGCTGAAGCCATGGGTCAAACTCATGAGAAGCTAGACTACTCTGAGCAAAAACAAACTGAAGGTTACAAATACCAATAAGTTTTAACGTTCATACTAGAATGCCAATCAATCGATTGGCATTTTTTTTATCTACTGAACGGCCAGCATTTCCAAATTATATTTCTACCATTTCATTTG
>NZ_JAJGZS010000036.1:0-36204 GCF_020806285.1 Shewanella sp. 10N.7 | reverse complement strand
TGAGCCAGTGAGCCAGTGAGCCAGTGAGCCAGTGAGCCAGTGAGCCAGTGAGCCAGTGAGCCAGGTTACGAGAACACCCTCAAACCTAAATGCAAAGGAAAATGATTAACGAAGAGAATGATTAAATGGCAAAAATAAACAAGAGGAATTTAATTAACGAAGAGAATGATTAAATGGCAAAAATAAACAAGAGGAATTTAATTAATGATAAATAGCAGGCATAAAAAAACCGAGCCTAAGCTCGGTTTTTTAAGTGAGTAATTAAAAATTACTCAGCAGCTTCAACTTCAACAGCTTCAGCAGCTTCAGGACGACCTACTAATTCGATGAAAGCCATTGGAGCTTTATCACCGGTACGTAGACCGCACTTAAGAATACGAGTGTAACCACCAGGACGTTCCTGGAAGCGTGGACCCAATTCAGTAAATAACTTACCTACAACTTCAGCGTCGCGGGTACGAGCGAAAGCTAAACGGCGATTTGCAACGCTGTCTACTTTAGCTAGTGTTATCAGAGGCTCAACTACGCGACGCAGTTCTTTCGCTTTTGCTACAGTTGTCTTGATGATCTCATGACGAACTATTGAGCAAGCCATGTTACGAAACATAGCTTGGCGATGACTGCTATTGCGGTTTAGTTGACGACCACTCTTACGATGGCGCATGACCTAATCCTTATAATCTTTAATCTGTACTAACCTGGGACTTATAGGTCGTCTGCTAAACTAGCTGGAGGCCAGTTTTCAAGACGCATACCTAAAGACAGTCCGCGAGACGCTAATACATCCTTAATTTCAGTAAGAGATTTCTTACCTAAATTAGGAGTCTTGAGCAACTCAACTTCAGTGCGCTGTACGAGATCTCCGATGTAATGAATCGCTTCAGCCTTCAAACAGTTGGCTGAACGTACAGTTAGCTCTAAATCGTCGACAGGACGCAACAGAATCGGATCAAATTCCGGTTTCTCTTCTACAACAGCCTGTTCAGTAACATCACGTAATTCAACAAACGCATCTAGCTGTTCAGCTAAAATTGTTGCAGAACGACGAATTGCTTCCTCAGGATCGATAGTACCATTAGTGGTCATATCAATAACGAGTTTATCTAAATCAGTACGTTGCTCTACACGAGCAGCTTCTACATTGTAAGCAATGCGAGCTACAGGTGAGAATGAAGCATCAACCAACAAACGGCCGATTGGGCGATCATCGTCTTCAGTCTGTGCACGAGCCGAAGCTGGCACATAACCGCGACCACGCTCAACGCGGATACGCATGCTGATATCATTATTACCTGTCAAATGACAGATAACATGATCAGGATTCATAATGGTTACATCACCATCATGAGTGATATCTGCTGCAGTAACAGGGCCTGTGCCTGACTTACTTAAAGTAAGTAAAGCTTCATCTTTACCCTCGATATTTACTGCCAAACCTTTAAGGTTAAGCAATATCTCTAGGATATCTTCTTGAACGCCTTCCTTACTGCTGTATTCATGCAATACACCGTCGATTTCGACTTCTGTAACTGCACAGCCAGGCATAGACGACAATAAGATTCGACGCAACGCGTTGCCTAATGTGTGACCAAAACCACGTTCAAGTGGCTCTAGCGTAACCTTGGCACGAGTTGGGTTAACCTGCTCTATGTCAACGAGACGCGGTTTAAGAAATTCTGTAACAGAACCCTGCATTGTGTCCTCTCTTGTTTGTTAGCTTTACTTAGAGTAAAGCTCGACGATCAGCTGTTCGTTAATATCCGCAGACAAATCGCTACGTTCTGGTAGACGCTTGAAAGCACCTTCCATTTTAGCATTGTCGACTTCTACCCATGTAGGCTTTTCGCGTTGGCCAGCAACTTCTAAAGACGCTTTGATACGTGCTTGAGTGCGTGACTTTTCACGGATGCTTACAACATCATTCGCAGACACTTTGAATGACGGAATGTTAACAACACGACCGTTAACCACGATTGATTTGTGGCTTACTAATTGACGTGATTCTGCACGAGTCGCACCAAAACCCATACGATAAACAACGTTATCTAAACGAGTTTCTAAAAGACCTAACAAGTTTTCACCTGTGTTGCCTTTCAGACGTGCGGCTTCTTTGTAGTAATTACGGAATTGCTTTTCTAGCACACCGTACATACGACGAACTTTTTGTTTCTCGCGTAGCTGTAAACCGTACTCTGATAAACGTGGCTTACGTGCGCCATGTTGACCAGGTGCAGCTTCAAGCTTACACTTCGAATCGATTGCTCTCACACCGCTTTTTAGGAAAAGGTCTGTACCTTCTCTGCGGCTGAGCTTGAGCTTAGGACCCAAGTATCTTGCCATGATCTTTCTCCAACTATCCTATATACGTAATGTTATACACGACGCTTTTTAGGTGGGCGACAGCCATTATGAGGGATAGGTGTCACATCGGTAATGTTGGTAATTTTATAACCAACAGCATTCAGCGCACGAATGGCTGATTCACGACCTGGACCTGGACCCTTTACGAAAACTTCAAGGTTTTTAACACCGTAGTCTTGAGCAGCAATACCAGCTCGCTCTGCAGCAACCTGCGCAGCGAAAGGTGTAGATTTACGTGAACCACGGAAACCTGAACCACCAGAAGTAGCCCATGACAACGCATTACCTTGACGATCTGTAATGGTGACAATAGTGTTGTTGAATGACGCATGGATGTGAGCCATACCATCTGCAACCTGTTTACGTACGCGCTTACGCGGAGAACGTGACGGAACTTTAGCCATTTTGGTTTACCTTCCCGTTACTTTCTGATTGGCTTACGTGGACCTTTACGCGTGCGCGCATTGGTCTTAGTACGTTGCCCACGAAGGGGCAGGCTACGACGATGGCGGAGACCACGATAACAACCAAGATCCATAAGACGCTTGATGTTCATTGAAATCTCACGACGTAAGTCACCCTCTACTGAGTATTTGGCAACTTCTTCGCGTAGAATATCTATTTGAGCTTCGCTCAATTCCTTGATCTTAGCATCTTCAGCGATTGAAGTAGCTGCGCAGATTTCTCTAGCGCGTGTACGTCCAATACCAAAGATAGCAGTCAATGCGATGACTGTATGCTTTTGATCAGGAATGTTAATGCCAGCGATACGGGCCACTATGCACTCCTTAAAATGTTAAAGGTCAACTGCGAAAAGCCCGAAAGGATACTCGACAGCCGACAAATTTGCAAACATTATTTGCTCAGCTCATAAATGAGCTGAGCAAATATCTTTTTTTAGCCTTGACGCTGTTTGTGCTTTGGTTCAACACAAATCACACGTACAACGCCACTACGCTTGACGATCTTGCAATTACGGCAGATCTTCTTCACGGAAGCTCGAACTTTCATTTCATCACTCCGTTAAAGCAACTAGCGACCAAAGCGATCTAAATTCGCTTTGTTTACTAAGTTAGCTTTCTTCATAACAGACTCATACTGATGAGACATCATATGGGTCTGAACCTGAGCCATGAAGTCCATGATTACGACTACAATAATTAGTAGTGAAGTACCGCCGAAATAGAACTGTACTTTCCACGCAATTAACATGAACTCCGGAATTAAGCAGATAAAGGTAATGTATATCGCGCCTGCTAATGTCAAGCGAGTCATTACTTTATCAATGTAACGCGAAGTCTGTTCTCCAGGACGAATCCCAGGAATGAACGCACCACTCTTCTTCAAGTTATCAGCTGTTTCGCGAGGGTTAAATACCAACGCAGTATAGAAGAAACAGAAGAATACGATAGCTGTCGCATACAATAATGAATACAGCGGTTGTCCTGGTGACACAGCTAAAGCGAAATCGCTTAACCATGACATAGACTCATTTTGTCCAAACCACTGAGCCAGTGTGCCTGGGAACAAAATAATGCTGGATGCAAAAATTGGTGGAATTACACCTGCCATATTAACTTTAAGTGGTAAATGTGTACTTTGCGCAGCAAACACCTTACGGCCTTGTTGACGCTTCGCGTAGTTAACAACGATACGTCGTTGACCACGTTCTACAAATACAACCAAATAAGTTACAGCAAATACAATTACCGCTAATAACAACAGTACCAGTACATTCAAATCACCTTGACGAGCCTGTTCAGCCGTTTGGCCGATAGCAGAAGGTAGACCAGCAACAATACCTGCGAAAATTAATATCGAGATACCATTACCAATACCACGCTCGGTAATTTGCTCACCTAGCCACATAAGGAACATTGTTCCTGTCACTAAGCTCACAACTGCTACAAAGTAAAAACCAAAACCTACATTGGCAACAAGGCCAGGTACTAGGCTTGGTAAACCTGTCGCGATACCGATTGATTGGAGTGTACCCAACACAAGCGTTCCGTATCTTGTATATTGACTGATTTTCTTTCTTCCTGACTCGCCTTCTTTTTTCAATTCAGCAAGGGCAGGATGAACGACAGTCAACAACTGCATGATAATCGATGCCGAAATATACGGCATTATACCAAGCGCAAAGATAGAAGCACGCTCTAAAGCACCACCCGAGAACATGTTAAACATGCCTAGGATGGTATCTTTTTGTTGAGCAAACAACTCTGCTAACACAGCTGCGTCAATACCAGGAATTGGTACAAACGAACCGGCTCTAAAGACGATAATTGCACCAATCACGAACAGGAGACGGGTTTTCAATTCTGATAAACCGCCTTTCGCGCTTTTTAAATCAAGTCCTGGTTTTGCCATCGACGTATTATTCCTCGATCTTACCGCCGGCAGCTTCAATAGCTGCACGTGCACCTTTGGTTACCTTCAGACCTTTTACGGTCACTGGGCGTTCAATGGTACCTGAAAGAACGATTTTCGCAAACTGTATGTTGCGAGTAATTACGTTCGCATCTTTCAGAGCGTTAAGGTCGATAACATCACCGTTAACTTTTGCTAGTTCTAGTAAACGAACTTCAGCTGAAACCAAAGCTTTGCGTGAAGTGAAACCGAACTTAGGTAAACGAATTTTAAGAGGCATTTGACCACCCTCAAAACCGATACGCACACCGCCGCCAGAACGAGACTTTTGTCCCTTATGACCACGACCTGCAGTTTTACCTAAACCAGAGCCAATACCACGACCTACACGCTTAGGAGCACGCTTAGAGCCTGCTGCTGGAGATAGAGTATTTAAACGCATTATTAATCCTCCACCTTAACCATGTAGTAAACTTTATTAACCATACCGCGAACAGAAGGAGTATCTTCTACTTCAACAGTGTGGCCAATACGTCTTAGGCCTAGACCTAATAAACAGGCACGGTGCTTTGGCAAACGACCAATCGCACTCTTTGTCTGTGTTACTTTAAACGTTTTAGTAGCCATGGTGCATTAACCTCGAATTTCATCAACATTCAGGCCACGCTTAGCTGCAATTTGTGATGGTGACTTCATGTGCACCAACGCATCTACAGTTGCGCGAACGATGTTGATCGGGTTAGTAGAACCGTATGCTTTAGACAGAACGTTATGAACGCCTGCAACTTCCAATACGGCACGCATTGCGCCACCGGCAATAATACCGGTACCTTCCGATGCTGGTTGCATGTAAACACGCGAACCAGTATGGCGACCTTTAACTGGATGATGCAGTGTACCTGCATTCAACTCTACGGTTACCATGTTACGGCGGGCTTTTTCCATTGCTTTTTGAATAGCAGCTGGAACTTCGCGCGCTTTACCATAGCCATAGCCGATCTTACCATTACCATCACCTACCACTGTTAGTGCGGTGAAGCTAAAGATACGACCACCTTTAACTACTTTAGAAACACGATTAACTGCAATTAATTTCTCTTGCAAATCGTCTTTCTGCTGAGCTTCTAATTTAGCCATTTTTATAACCCCTTAGAATTTCAGGCCAGCTTCACGAGCTGCGTCAGCTAGTGCTGCTACGCGTCCGTGATACTTGAAACCAGAACGGTCGAATGCAACTGTTGTTACACCTTTATCGATCGCACGCTCAGCAACAGTTTTACCTACTGCTTTAGCCGCGTCTACGTTACCGGTACTCTTTAGTAGCTCTTTAACCGCTTTCTCAACGGTTGAAGCAACTGCCACCACCTGAGCTTCAGGATTAATAACCTGAGCATAAATGTGACGCGGTGTACGATGTACAACCAGACGATTCACGCCCAGCTCTTGGATCTTCTTACGAGCGCGAGTAGCGCGGCGTAAGCGAGATGTTTTCTTATCCATATCGCGTTACCTACTTCTTCTTAGCCTCTTTACGGCGTACTTGTTCGTCTGCATAGCGAACACCTTTGCCTTTATAAGGCTCTGGTGGACGGTATCCACGAATCTCAGCAGCGACCTGACCAACTAACTGCTTATCAACACCCGAAAGTATGATATCAGTTTGGCTAGGACACTCTGCAGTAACACCTGCGGGAAGTTTGTGAACCAAAGGGTGTGAGAAACCTAATGTTAGGTCGATGTCTTTACCAGCAATTTTTGCACGGTAACCAACACCAATTAACTTTAATTTCTTAACGAATCCTTCAGAAACACCAACAACCATGTTGTTTACTAGTGCACGAGCTGTACCAGCTTGAGCCCAAGCGTTAGAAACGCCTTCAACTGGACCAAACGTTACAACACCGTTTTCTAGCTCAACACTTACCGCTTTGTTGATTTCTCGAGTCAGACTACCTTTAGTACCTTTTACAGTAATAGTCTGTTCGTTTAAGGTCACCTCTACGCCGGTAGGAATAGACACTGGTGCTTTTGCGACACGTGACATACCTAGCTCCTTACGCTACGTAGCAGATAACCTCGCCACCCATGCCATTTAGGCGGGCAGCACGATCGGTCATCAAGCCTTTAGAAGTGGACACAATTGCGACACCTAGTCCGCCCATCACCTTTGGAAGTTCGTGTTTACCTTTGTAAATACGAAGACCTGGGCGAGAAACGCGCTGGATAGTCTCAACGACTGGGTTGCCTTGGAAATACTTTAAAGTGATTTCTAATTCAGGCTTGGCTTCTTCTGCTACGGCGTAGTCAGTAATATAACCTTCGTCTTTAAGTAATTTCGCTATTGCTACTTTTAACTTAGCTGAAGGCATCTTAACTGATACTTTGTTAGCAGCTTGGCCGTTACGAATACGTGTTAACATATCCGCAATAGGATCTTGCATGCTCATATTAGCTTACTCCGTGACAAGTGCTTACCAGCTGGCCTTACGCAGACCAGGAACTTCACCACGCATAGTTGCTTCACGTAGTTTAATACGGCTAAGGCCGAATTTACGTAGAACACCATGTGGGCGACCAGTTTGATTACAACGGTTGCGTTGACGCGCAGCGCTAGAATCACGAGGTAGAGCTTGTAACTTAAGTACAGCTTCCCAACGATCTTCTTCCGAAGTATCAGGAGCGCTGATTAAAGCCTTAAGTGCTAAACGCTTTTCAGCATATTTAGCTACGAGCTGTGCACGCTTTGCTTCACGTGCTTTCATAGATGATTTTGCCATTATGCTACCCTTATTTCTTGAATGGGAAGTTAAATGCGTCTAACAAAGCACGACCTTCTTCATCATTCTTCGCAGTAGTAGTGATAACAATATCCATACCACGAATCTTATCGATCTTATCGTAATCGATTTCTGGGAAGATGATTTGCTCACGCACACCCATTGCGTAGTTACCACGACCGTCAAACGCTTTTGCGCTTAGGCCACGGAAGTCACGAATACGTGGGATTGCAATGTCAACTAAACGCTCTAAAAATTCCCACATACGCTCACCGCGTAGGGTAACTTTACAGCCAATAGGGTAGCCTTCACGGATTTTGAAACCAGCAACTGATTTACGTGCAACAGTTACAACAGGTTTCTGACCAGCGATTGCAGTCATGTCACGAAGCGCATGCTCCATAACTTTCTTGTCTGCAACTGCTTCGCCTACACCCATATTAAGGGTGATTTTTTCAATCCGAGGGACTTGCATGACACTGGTATAACCGAACTTTTTAGAAAGTTCTGCGATAACAGTCTCTTGATATTTATCATGCAGTTTCGCCATCGTTTACTCCGTTTACTTAATGAGTTCACTATTCGATTTAAAGAAACGGACTTTTTTGCCGTCTTCGAATCGGAAACCAACACGATCTGCCTTGCCTGTGGCTTGGTTAAAGATCGCTACGTTTGATGCTTGCATCGGTGCTTCTTTCTCGATAACGCCGCCAGTTACGCCCAATTGTGGGTTTGGCTTTTGGTGTTTTTTAACAAGATTGATGCCTTCAACAATCAACTTACCAGTAGGTAGGACTTGAGAAACTTTAGCTCGTTTACCCTTGTCTTTACCTGCTAGTACAATTACTTCGTCTTCACGACGGATTTTAGCTGCCATTTTGAAGCTCCTTACAGTACTTCTGGTGCCAGAGAGACGATTTTCATAAATTGCTCTGTACGCAATTCACGTGTCACTGGTCCAAAAATACGAGTACCAATCGGTGCAAGGTTTGCGTTAAGCAAAACTGCTGCATTCCGATCGAAGCGAATGACAGAACCATCTGGACGACGTACGCCTTTCTTAGTACGGACTACCACCGCGTTATATACATCACCTTTCTTCGCTTTAGCGCGAGGAATAGCTTCTTTAACAGAAACCTTGATGACGTCGCCGATACCGGCATAACGACGATGAGAGCCACCCAAGACCTTAATACACTGAACTCTACGAGCGCCACTGTTACACGCGACGTCTAGAGTCGATTGCATTTGGATCATTTTAAGTGCTCCGCTATCGTTACTACACAAAATCCCAACATTGGGATCATCATTTCGACCATTTTATGAACGAATTTGCTCTCGTTTGGTATAAAACCATTCAACAACAATTTACTCAAAAATGGCGCGCAAGTATAACACCAATATTTTGGAATGCATAGCAGAAAAAAACAAACGGCCCCAAACTTTGGAGCCGTTTACTATAACCTAATGTAAATTAGGCCTTTGTTACTACTTCAACTAGTGTCCAAGACTTAGTCTTAGAAAGAGGACGACACTGACTAATAGTCACTACGTCACCTTCGTTACACTGATTTGTTTCGTCATGTGCATGGATCTTAGTTGTACGCTTAATGTACTTCCCATAAATAGGATGTTTCACTTGGCGTGAGATAGCAACAGTAATAGACTTATCCATTTTGTTGCTAATAACTCGACCTTGCATAGTACGGGCTTTATCAGACATTACACACCTGCCTTAGAAGTAATAATGGTCTTAACACGTGCAATGTTACGACGCACTATTTTCAATTGATTCGTTTGAGTCAACTGACCAGTAGCGTGTTGCATACGCAGGTTAAACTGCTCACGCAGCAGACCAAGTAGTTCAGCGTTAAGTTCTTCAACGCTCTTTTCTCTTAGTTCGCTCGCTTTCATTACATCACCGTCTTAGTTACGAAGGTAGTCTTAATAGGAAGCTTGGCAGATGCTAAAGCAAACGCTTCACGCGCTAACTCTTCAGATACACCATTCATCTCATAAAGAACCTTACCAGGTTGAATCTGACATACCCAGTATTCAACGTTACCTTTACCTTTACCCATACGCACTTCAAGAGGCTTAGAGGTAATAGGCTTGTCAGGGAAAACTCGAATCCAAATTTGTCCTTGACGTTTAATGTGACGTGTCATGGCACGACGTGCAGATTCGATTTGACGTGCAGTTAAACGGCCACGGCCGACTGCTTTCAAACCGAAAGTACCAAAGCTAACTTCAGTACCGTTCGCTAGACCACGGTTGCGGCCCTTGAACATCTTGCGAAACTTCATACGTTTAGGTTGCAGCATAAAAGTTTCTCCTATTTACCACGAGGCTTGCGCTTCGGTTGTTGCTTAGGCTCTTCTAATGCTACAACGTTTCCGTCTAGAACTTCGCCTTTGAAGATCCAAACTTTAACGCCAATCACACCGTATTGAGTGTGACTTTCAGCTGTAGAATAGTCGATATCAGCACGTAGAGTATGTAGAGGTACACGACCTTCACGATACCACTCAGAACGTGCGATTTCAGCACCGCCTAGACGGCCGCTTACTTCAACTTTAATACCTTGAGCACCAATACGCATTGCGTTTTGAACTGCGCGCTTCATAGCGCGACGGAACATAACACGACGCTCTAATTGCTGTGCAATACTGTCAGCAACTAATTTAGCATCTAACTCAGGCTTACGGATCTCTGCGATGTTGATTTGAGCAGTAGTGCCTGTAATTTTAGATACATATGCACGTAATACTTCAACATCTTCACCTTTCTTACCAATCACAACACCTGGACGGGCAGTGTGAATAGTAACGCGGATGCTCTTCGCAGGACGCTCGATAACGATTTTAGATACTGATGCAGCCTTCAATTTCTCAGTGAGATATTGACGAACTTCCCAGTCGCTGTGCAAATTATTTGCATAATCTGCTTTATCGGCGTACCAAGTAGAGATCCAAGGCTTTGTGATACCCAGACGGATACCATTAGGATGTACTTTCTGTCCCATTGCTCTCTTCTCCTAGCGATCTGATACAACCACAGTAATGTGGCTGGTACGCTTCATGATACGATCAGCGCGGCCTTTGGCACGAGGCATGATGCGCTTCATAGTTGGTGCTTCGTCAACAAAGACTTGGCCAACTTTAAGCTCATCGATATCTGCACCTTCGTTGTGTTCGGCGTTTGCGATAGCTGAATCTAGTACTTTCTTAACCAGTACGGCGGCTTTCTTAGGGCTGAAGGTCAAAATTTCAAGAGCCTTAGAAACAGGCAAACCTCGAATTTGATCAGCAACTAGACGGGCCTTCTGCGCAGACGTACGGGCAAAACGATGTTTAGCTAAAACTTCCATCTTATGTCTCCCGTATTAACGCTTCTTCGCTTTCTTATCTGCAGCATGGCCGCGATAAGTGCGAGTTGGTGAAAATTCACCAAGCTTATGACCGATCATTTCGTCAGTTACGAACACAGGTACGTGCTGACGACCATTATGGACAGCGATGGTCAACCCAATCATATTTGGGATGATCATTGAGCGACGAGACCAAGTCTTAATTGGCTTTTTGTCTCCCGCTTCCATCGCTTTCTCTACCTTCTTCAGCAAGTGCAGGTCAATGAAAGGACCTTTCTTGAGAGAACGTGGCATGGGCGAATCCTCTTACTATTTATTACGACGACGTACGATGTACTTGTCGGTGAGCTTATTACTACGAGTTTTATAACCCTTAGTTGGCACACCCCATGGACTCACTGGGTGACGTCCACCAGAAGTACGGCCTTCACCACCACCATGTGGATGGTCAACCGGGTTCATTGCAACACCACGCACTGTAGGGCGTACGCCTCTCCAGCGTTTAGCACCTGCTTTACCTAACTGGCGTAGCATGTGCTCGGCATTACCAACTTCACCGAATGTTGCGCGACAATCAACAGGTACTTTGCGCATTTCGCCAGAGCGAAGACGTAAAGTTGCATATTGGTTATCACGAGCAACAACTTGAACATAAGCACCAGCTGAACGCGCGATTTGAGCACCTTTACCAGGTTTCATTTCTACTGCGTGCACAACACTACCCACTGGGATGTTGCGAAGCGGCATTGCGTTACCAGTTTTGATGTCTGCATCCAAACCAGATTGGATAGCGTCACCAGCTTGCATGCCTTTAGCAGCAAGAATGTAACGACGCTCACCGTCTGCGTATAGTACTAACGCGATGTTAGCTGTACGGTTCGGATCATACTCAAGACGTTCGATTTTTGCAGGGATACCGTCTTTATTGCGTTTAAAGTCAATAATACGGTAATGCTGCTTGTGTCCACCACCTACGTGACGAACAGTGATACGACCAGTATTGTTACGGCCACCACTTTTAGATTTCTTAGCCAACAGGCCTGCAAAAGGTTTCCCTTTATGCAAGTCGCTGTTCACCACTTTAACAACGTGGCGACGACCTGGAGAGGTTGGCTTACACTTAATAACTGCCATGATAATTCTCCTTTGCTTACTCAGCGCCGCCAACGAAATCGATGTCAGCACCAGCAGCTAAAGTTACATAGGCTTTTTTCCAATCGCTACGACGACCAACACGGCCACCAGTGCGCTTAGTTTTGCCTTTGTTTACCAAAGTGCGAACACTATCAACTTCAACTTCGAATAGCTGAGCTACAGCAGCTTTAATCTCTGCTTTAGTCGCATCGATTGCTACGCGGAAAACTACAGTGTTGTTTTTCTCAGCTAGTACAGTACTCTTTTCAGAGATATGCGGAGCAAGAATAACTTTTAGCAAACGTTCTTCGGTGATCATGCTAGCATCTCCTCGATTTGCTTCACTGCATCAGCAGTAACAAGAACAGTGTTGAACGCGATTAGACTAACTGGGTCAAGACCCGCTACGTCACGTACGTCAACCTTGTATAAGTTGCGTGCTGCTAAGAATAAATTCTCATCAACATCTGCAGTAACAATTAGAACGTCTTCTAAGTTCATTTCTTTTAGTTTAGCTTTCAGCTCTTTAGTTTTAGGAGCTTCAACACCAAAAGATTCAACAACGACTAAACGCTCTTGACGTACCAATTCAGAAAGAATGCTCTTTAGAGCACCACGGTACATCTTTTTGTTAACTTTTTGGCTGTGATCTTGAGTTTTAGCAGCGAATGTTACGCCACCGCCACGCCAGATCGGGCCTTTAACACTACCGGCACGAGCTCGGCCTGTGCCTTTCTGGCGCCAAGGCTTTTTGCCTGAGCCAGTTACTTCCGCACGAGTCTGTTGAGCACGAGTGCCCTGACGCGCGTTTGCAGCGTAAGCTACAACTACCTGATGAACCAATGCCTCGTTAAAGTCACGGCCGAAGGTAGTTTCGGAAACTTCAAGAGCGCTTTGCGCGTCTTTCAATACCAATTCCATTACTATCTCCTCAGACCTATGCTTTAACGGCTGGCTTGATAATCAAGTCACCATTGGTAGCGCCAGGAACAGCACCTTTTACCAATAACAAGTTACGCTCTGCATCTACACGTACAACGTCTAGATTTTGAGTAGTTACTTGCTCGGCACCCATGTGGCCAGACATTTTCTTACCTTTGAAAACGCGACCAGGTGTCTGGTTTTGACCGATAGAACCATTAGATCTATGAGCCAAAGAGTTACCATGTGTCATATCTTGAGCGTGGAAATTCCAGCGTTTAATACCGCCTTGGAAGCCCTTACCTTTAGATTGACCGGTAACATCAACTTTTGCTGTATCTGCGAAGATATCAACATTAAGTTCAGCACCAACTTCAACGCCTTCACATTCACCATCTGCCAAACGCAATTCCCATAAACCTCGACCAGCTTCTACGCCGCTCTTAGCAAAATGACCTGCTTCTGGTTTGGTGATGCGATTGGCTTTTTTGGTACCAGTAGTTACTTGAAGAGCACGGTATCCGTCAGTTTCTAAAGTTTTCACTTGAGTAACACGGTTACCAGCAATTTCAATCACTGTTACAGGGATAGAAGCGCCATCTTCTGTGAAGATGCGAGTCATACCCACTTTACGACCAATAAGACCGATAGCCATCTTTCAAACCTCTTCTAAGGATCTCAATTAACCTAAGCTAATTTGAACGTCGACACCAGCGGCAAGATCTAAACGCATTAATGCGTCTACAGTCTTTTCAGTTGGCTCTACGATGTCAACTAAGCGCTTGTGAGTACGAATTTCGTATTGGTCACGAGCGTCTTTGTTGACGTGCGGAGAAGTCAAAATGGTATAACGTTCTTTACGCGTAGGTAGTGGAATTGGACCACGAACCTGAGCGCCTGTACGCTTAGCAGTTTCAACGATTTCCGCTGTTGATTGATCGATCAAACGATGATCAAAACCTTTCAAGCGGATACGGATTCTTTGGTTCTGCATTGACCAGAGCTCCTAAAATGCACACATAAAAAATCACCCTCTAGCTTCTTCCCAATGGAAAAGCAGAGCGAGATGATTTAACCGTAGACTCCCAATCGGAGTCAATTATGAAAATGAATAATCCTTATGATTAAACATTATATTACACTGTCTAGGACAGCGAAGGGGAATTATACAGATATCATATGAGAGATCAACCCCTTCGAACAAAAACTCTTCAATTTAGTTCATTTGTTCAAGGCGATGGAGTTTACAGGGATATATTGAAAAAGCAATAGAAACAAAAAAAGGAAGCCGAAGCTTCCTTTTTAAAGTGTTAACTAAAGGTCGCTATTAAGCAACGATTTTAGCTACAACACCAGCACCAACAGTACGGCCACCTTCACGGATAGCGAAACGTAAACCGTCGTCCATCGCGATTGGGTAGATTAGTGTAACAACCATTTTGATGTTATCACCAGGCATTACCATTTCTACGCCTTCTGGAAGCTCGATAGTACCAGTTACGTCAGTTGTACGGAAGTAGAACTGTGGACGGTAGCCTTTGAAGAATGGAGTGTGACGTCCGCCTTCTTCTTTGCTTAGTACGTATACTTCTGATTCGAAAGTAGTGTGAGGTGTGATAGTACCTGGCTGTGCCAATACTTGACCACGTTCAACGTCTTCACGCTTAGTACCATGTAAAAGAACGCCACAGTTTTCGCCAGCACGACCTTCGTCAAGAAGCTGGCGGAACATTTCAACACCAGTACAAGGAGTCTTAGTCGTTTCTTAAACACCAACGATTTCAACTTCTTCTCCATCGCGGATGATACCAGGCTCACCACGACCAGTAACAACTGTACCACGACCTGAAATTGAGAATACATCTTCAATTGGAAGTAGGAACGGCTTATCGATGTCACGCTCTGGCTCAGGGATGTACGAATCTAACGCTTCTGCTAGTTCGATAATCTTTGGTTCCCAAGCTGAATCGCCTTCAAGAGCTTTAAGCGCAGAACCTTGGATAACTGGTAAGTCATCACCTGGGAAGTCATATTCAGAAAGAAGTTCACGAACTTCCATTTCTACTAATTCAAGTAGTTCTTCATCGTCAACCATGTCACATTTGTTCATGAATACGATGATGAAAGGTACACCAACCTGACGTGAAAGCAGGATGTGCTCACGTGTTTGTGGCATAGGACCATCTGTAGCAGCAACTACTAAGATAGCGCCATCCATTTGAGCAGCACCAGTAATCATGTTTTTAACATAATCGGCGTGACCAGGACAATCTACGTGTGCGTAGTGACGAGTAGGTGTGTCATATTCGATGTGAGAAGTATTAATTGTAATACCGCGCTCACGCTCTTCTGGAGCGTTATCGATTTGTGCGAAATCTTTAACTTCACCACCGTAAGTTTTGGTTAAAACAGCTGAGATTGCAGCAGTTAGCGTTGTTTTACCATGGTCGACGTGACCGATTGTACCCACGTTTACGTGTGGTTTATTACGTTCAAATTTTTCTTTAGCCACGATATATTCCTTTCTTTTCAGAAGTGCTCGATTGCGAGCTATATAACATTTAGTAAAGCACCTAAGTTTTTAGGTACGTGATTCAATAATCGCATTTGCAATGTTTGATGGTGCGTCAGCATACTTAGCAAACTCCATAGAGTAAGAAGCACGCCCCTGAGTTGCACTTCGCAAATCAGTTGCATAACCAAACATTTCTGATAGTGGAACTGTCGCATGGATAATTTTAACACCACCCAAGCCATCGTCCATTCCATCAATAACACCACGACGTCGGTTTAAGTCACCTACTACATCGCCCATGTTATTTTCTGGCGTGGTAATTTCCACTTTCATTGTAGGTTCTAGTAGCACAGGGCTTGCTTCTAGCGCACCCTTTTTGAAGCCCATTGAACCTGCAATTTTGAAAGCCATCTCATTTGAATCGACATCATGATATGAGCCATCAAATAAAGTCACTTTCACATCGAGCATAGGATAACCGGCTAAAACACCGTTTTTCATTTGCTCTTGAATACCTTTGTCTACTGAAGGGATGAATTCACGAGGAACTGCACCACCAACAACTTCATTGACAAATTCATAGCCAGCACCATCTTCCAATGGTTCAACCTTAAGCCAAACATGACCAAATTGACCACGTCCACCTGATTGGCGTATAAATTTACCTTCCACTTCAACTGAAGAGCGAATCGTTTCACGATAGGCAACCTGAGGTTTACCTACGTTACATTCGACATTAAATTCGCGACGCATGCGGTCAACGATAATATCTAAATGTAATTCACCCATGCCAGAAATCAATGTTTGAGCTGACTCTTCATCAGTTTCCACTCTAAAAGAAGGATCTTCAGCCGCTAACTTTTGTAGCGCAATCCCCATCTTATCTTGGTCTGCTTTAGAGCGAGGCTCAACGGCAATGGTAATTACAGGTTCTGGAAACTCCATACGCTCTAGAATCACTTTATGATCGTTTGCGCAAAGAGTATCGCCTGTTGTCACATCTTTTAAACCGATTGCCGCAGCAATATCACCAGCACGAACTTCTTTCAGTTCAGTACGGTCATTAGCATGCATTTGTACGATTCGACCGACACGCTCACGTTTCTGTTTAACAGAATTGTAAACCGCAGCACCCGACTCTAGTACGCCTGAATATACACGGATAAAGGTTAAAGTTCCAACAAATGGATCAGTCGCAATCTTAAACGCTAACGCAGCAAATGGTGCGTTATCGTCCGATGGGCGTTCTACTTCATTCTCGTTCTCATCGACACCCTTAATTGCAGGAACTTCGACAGGAGCAGGAAGGTAGTCAACCACCGCATCCAACACCGCCTGAACACCTTTGTTCTTAAAAGCAGAACCACAAGTTGCTAAAACGATTTCGTTGTTAATTGTGCGCTGACGTAGTGCTAACTTAATCTCTGCTTCAGATAAAGTGCCTTCTTCAAGGTACTTTTCCATCAGTTCATCAGAGGCTTCGGCTGCACTTTCCACAAGATACTCATGCATTTCTTCAGCCTTGGCTAAAAGATCTGCGGGAATTTCTTCATAAGAGAAAGTCGTACCCTGATCTTCTTCAGACCAGTTAATCGCTTTCATCTTAATTAAATCAATAACCCCTTTGAAGTTTTCTTCTGCACCAATATTTAATTGAATTGGAACACAAGTAGCACCTAAGCGGTTACGGATTTGGTCAATGACACTATCAAAGTCAGCACCAGCACGATCCATCTTATTGACGAAAACCATGCGTGGGACTTCATACTTGTTGGCTTGACGCCAAACAGTCTCAGATTGAGGCTCTACACCTGATGAACCGCAGAATACAACCACAGCGCCATCAAGTACGCGTAACGAGCGCTCGACTTCAATAGTAAAATCAACGTGACCAGGGGTATCGATGATATTAATGCGATGTTCGGTGAATTGAGCATCCATACCACGCCAGAAAGTCGTCACAGCAGCTGAGGTGATAGTAATACCACGCTCTTGCTCTTGTACCATCCAGTCAGTAGTAGCGGCGCCGTCATGCACCTCACCGATTTTATGAGACAAACCGGTATAGAACAGAACACGTTCTGTTGTGGTAGTTTTACCTGCATCCACATGAGCAACAATACCGATATTTCGATAACGCTCAATTGGGGTTGTACGAGCCACTATTTATACCCTCTCACCTAAAGCTATGCTTTAGTAAATATCAACAATATGGAGTGGGCTAACGCCCACTACATCAAATTACCAACGGTAATGAGCAAAGGCTTTGTTAGCTTCAGCCATGCGATGCACGTCTTCACGCTTCTTAACAGCAGTACCTTTGTTTTCAGATGCGTCTAACATTTCACCTGCTAGACGTAGAGCCATAGATTTTTCACCACGCTTGCGAGCAGCTTCAACTAACCAGCGCATCGCTAGTGCGTTACGACGCACTGGACGAACTTCACATGGTACTTGATAAGTAGAACCACCAACACGACGAGATTTAACCTCGACTGATGGGCGAACGTTATCAAGAGCTGCTTCAAGGATACTTAAATGATCTTCGCTTTTTTTCTCAGCGACAACATCAAGAGCCTTGTAGATAATTTTTTCAGAAGTTGACTTTTTACCGTCAACCATAATGACGTTGATGAACTTAGCCAACAACTCACTTTTAAACTTTGGATCTGGTAGGATTTTACGTTGTCCTACAACGCGACGTCTTGGCATAACAATTCTCCGTATGCTTCAGGTATTTCCAAAACTGGAATATTTATAACTAGCTTGGCCTTACTTAAACGGACAAGTTATGACTTAGGACGCTTAGCACCGTACTTAGAACGGCCTTGGCGACGAGCACTAACGCCAGCACAATCTAATGCACCGCGAATAGTGTGGTAACGCACACCCGGTAGATCTTTAACACGACCGCCACGGATTAGAATTACACTATGTTCCTGCAAGTTGTGACCTTCACCACCGATGTACGAAGTAACTTCGAAACCGTTAGTTAAGCGAACACGTGCTACTTTACGTAGTGCAGAGTTAGGTTTTTTAGGTGTTGTAGTGTAAACACGAGTACAAACACCACGTTTTTGTGGACACGAATCCAACGCTGGCACATTAGTCTTTTCGACTTTTGGCGAGCGAGGCTTACGTACCAACTGGTTTACAGTTGCCATGAATAGCTCCGTTCAGTTGAATAATCTCAACAATTTTGTGTGAAAAATCTATATCCCACTATGATGGGACGCGAAAGTTTAGAAAGGTATTGGCCAACTGTCAAGAAATAGACAACTTTTCGTGCAATTCCCAATAAAAAAGGCGCCAAAGGCGCCTTTTTTTAACATAACGTTTACTTTAGTCAGCACTTCCGGCCAAGTTAAGTAAGTCGGCTAAGTTTTTCTCTGCTTCACTAGCAGTGATGACTGGCGCTTCTGCACCTTCATCTTTAACATTAGCACGCGCTTCGTTACGAGCGGTGTGATACGCATAACCAGTACCAGCTGGGATCAGACGACCAACGATTACGTTTTCTTTCAGACCACGTAATTGATCACTCTTACCACCAACAGCTGCTTCAGTTAGTACACGCGTCGTTTCTTGGAACGATGCAGCAGAGATGAATGATTCAGTAGCCAAAGAAGCTTTGGTAATACCGAGTAATTCACGCTCAAACTTCGCAGGCGCTTTGCCTTGAGCTTCAAGCTCACGGTTAGCAATGTTCACGCGAGCAACTTCTGCTTGTTCACCAGCTAAGAAGTTCGAATCACCAGCATCAGTGATTAAGCACTTACGTAGCATTTGGCGAATGATAACTTCAATATGCTTATCGTTGATTTTTACACCCTGTAGACGGTAAACGTCTTGGACTTCATCAACAATGTAGTTAGCAACATGATGGATACCACGTAAACGCAAGATGTCATGTGCAGCTTCTGGGCCGTCAGCGATAACTTCACCACGTTCAACTTTTTCACCTTCGAACACGTTAAGATTACGCCACTTAGGGATCATCTCTTCGTAGTGTTCACTGCCATCAGCAGGACTGATAACTAGACGAACCTTACCTTTAGTCTCTTTACCAAACGAAATGGTACCTGAGATTTCAGCAAGAATAGCGGGTTCTTTTGGCTTACGCGCTTCGAACAAGTCAGCAACTCGTGGTAGACCACCGGTAATATCGCGTGTTTTAGACGATTCTTGAGGAATACGTGCTAATGCGTCACCAACGTTGATTTCAGAGTTATCATCTTTAGCTACAATCGCGTTACCTGGTAAGAAGTATTGCGCAGGTACTTCAGTACCCGGGATCATAAGATCATTACCGCTATTGTCGATAAGACGAATAGCTGGACGCATTTCTTTACCTGCAGTAGGACGAGCACCTGGATCGATAACGACAACCGAAGAAAGACCTGTTAAGTCGTCTGTTTGACGCGTCATTGTAACGCCTTCAATCATATCGACGAATTTAACCGTACCCGCAACTTCTGAAATGATAGGGTGAGTATGTGGGTCCCAGTTCGCAATAATTGCGCCTGATGTCACTTCCGTATCTTCAAGTTGTTCTAGTACTGTACCGTAAGGTACACGGTAACGTTCTTTCTCACGACCAAGTTCATCAATAATCGCAACTTCAGAAGAACGCGATACGATAACCAGTTTGTTCTCGATGCTAGTAACGTGTTTAGCGTTATGTAACTTCAGAGTACCACTGTTTTTAACTTGAACATTGTTGTCAGCTGAGTCACGAGATGCAGCACCACCAATATGGAAGGTACGCATCGTAAGCTGTGTACCTGGCTCACCAATTGACTGAGCAGCTACAACACCGATAGCTTCACCGTGGTTAATAATATGACCACGTGCTAAATCACGACCGTAACAAGCAGCACACACACCGAAGTCGGTTTCACAAGAAATAACAGAACGAACGATAACTTCATCGACGCTATGCTCTTCTAATAGATCACACCAAGCTTCATCTAGTAATGTGTTACGTGGAGCCAATACTTTTTCAGTACCTGGCTCAAGTACGTCAACTGAGACGACACGACCTAGAACACGTTCACGAAGAGGTTCTTTAACATCACCACCTTCAATCAACGGCTTCATAGTCAAACCACCAACAGAACCACAATCATCTTCAATAACAACTAAATCTTGTGCAACATCAACAAGACGACGAGTTAGGTAACCCGAGTTAGCTGTTTTCAATGCGGTATCGGCAAGACCTTTACGCGCACCATGAGTAGAGATGAAGTATTGTGATACGTTCAGACCTTCACGGAAGTTAGCAGTAATTGGGGTTTCGATGATTGAGCCATCTGGCTTAGCCATCAGACCACGCATACCCGCTAGCTGACGAATCTGTGCAGCACTACCACGAGCGCCCGAGTCAGCCATCATATAGATGCTGTTAAACGAATCTTGCTCTTCTTCTTCGCCATCACGGTTGATAACAACTTCTTTTTTCAAGTTATCCATCATCGCTTTAGAGATTTTGTCGTTGGTGCTTGCCCAGATATCGATAACTTTGTTGTAACGCTCACCAGCGGTAACAAGACCTGATTGGAACTGCTCTTGAATTTCAAGCACTTCACGTTCAGCTTCTTCAACTAAAGTGTACTTCTCATCCGGGATAACCATATCGTTGATACCAACAGAGGCACCAGAGATAGTCGCATAACGGAAACCGGTATACATTAATTGGTCAGCGAAGATAACAGTATCTTTAAGACCTAGTGTACGGTAACAAGTGTTCAGCAATTTCGAGATTTGCTTCTTACCCATGTTCTGGTTAACCAGTTCATACGGTAAGCCTTTTGGCAATATCTGCGATAACAATGCACGACCGACTGTAGTATCTACGATACGACGGTTTTGAGTTTTCTCACCATTATCTGTTACTGAAGTTTCTGTAATGCGAACTTTTACACGAGCATGCAATTCTGCAGCGCCGGTAGCGTAAGCTTTTTCAACTTCATCAACAGACATAAATGACATGCCTTCACCGCGACCGTTCACACATTCTCGGCTAGTGTAGTAAAGACCTAATACAACGTCTTGTGACGGAGTAATTACAGGCTCACCATTCGCAGGAGAAAGAATGTTGTTAGTCGACATCATTAACGAACGAGCTTCTAATTGAGCTTCAAGCGTTAACGGTACGTGTACAGCCATTTGGTCACCATCGAAGTCGGCGTTATATGCCGCACATACTAATGGATGCAATTGGATTGCTTTACCTTCAATAAGAACTGGTTCAAATGCTTGAATACCCAGTCTATGAAGTGTTGGTGCACGGTTAAGCATTACTGGATGTTCACGAATTACTTCGTCTAGTACATCCCATACTTCAGCCTGTTCACGCTCAACCATTTTCTTAGCAGCTTTAATAGTCGTAGCTAAACCGCGACCCTCTAACTTGCCATAGATGAATGGTTTGAATAGCTCAAGTGCCATCTTCTTAGGAAGACCACACTGATGCAAACGTAAAGTAGGACCTACGGTAATAACCGAACGACCAGAGTAATCTACACGCTTACCAAGTAAGTTCTGACGGAAACGACCTTGCTTACCTTTGATCATATCAGCCAAAGATTTAAGAGGACGCTTGTTAGAACCTGTAATAGCACGACCACGACGACCATTATCTAATAGTGCATCAACAGACTCTTGTAACATACGCTTTTCGTTACGTACGATAATGTCTGGAGCAGCTAGATCTAATAGACGCTTTAGACGGTTGTTACGGTTGATTACACGACGGTAAAGGTCGTTCAAATCAGACGTAGCAAAACGTCCGCCATCTAGTGGTACTAGAGGACGTAAATCAGGTGGTAGAACTGGTAAAACTTTTAAGATCATCCACTCAGGCTTGTTGCCAGAAGTGAAGAATGCTTCCATCAGTTTAAGGCGCTTAGTGACCTTCTTACGACGGGTTTCAGAGTTAATTGAAGGTAACTCTTCACGCATTTGATCAATTTGTTCTTCTAAATTGATTGCACGTAGCAAGTCTAAGACTGCTTCAGCACCCATTTTAGCTTCGAACTCGTCACCGTATTCTTCTAATGCATCAAGATATGTTTCTTCTGTCAGCATTTGGCCGCGTTCAAGGCTGGTCATGCCAGGCTCGATCACAACGAAAGATTCAAAATACAGTACGCGCTCAATATCACGTAATGTCATATCAAGCATCAAACCGATACGACTCGGAAGTGATTTCAAGAACCAAATATGTGCAACTGGGCTTGCAAGATCAATATGACCCATCCGCTCACGA
The DNA here is from genome assembly GCF_020806285.1 of Shewanella sp. 10N.7. Lineage (NCBI taxonomy): Bacteria > Pseudomonadati > Pseudomonadota > Gammaproteobacteria > Alteromonadales > Shewanellaceae > Shewanella > Shewanella sp. 10N.7. The sequence continues at coordinate 13,483 of NZ_JAJGZS010000036.1, read as the reverse complement.
CGTACTTTAGTCTGTGTAACTTCAACGCCACACTTCTCACAAATAACACCACGGTGCTTCAAACGCTTGTATTTACCACACAAACATTCGTAATCTTTTACAGGACCGAAAATACGCGCACAAAATAAACCTTCACGTTCAGGTTTAAAAGTACGGTAGTTAATTGTCTCTGGCTTTTTAACTTCACCAAAAGACCAAGAACGGATTAGGTCAGGCGAAGCCAGACCAATTTTGATTCCGTTAAATTCTTCAGTCTTGCTTTGCTGTTTAAGAAACTTTAATAAGTCTTTCACGTTTCTCTCCTGAAGGAGTTAAACCAGATGCTTTGCTAAGCAAAGCATCCTTGGTTACCAAACATTGCTTAAGAGCGATGCTTACTCTTGATCCAACTCGATATTAATACCAAGTGAACGAATTTCCTTCAACAATACGTTGAAAGACTCAGGCATGCCTGGGTGCATCTGATGGTTACCGTCGACGATGTTTTTATACATCTGAGTACGACCGTTAACGTCATCTGATTTAACCGTTAGCATTTCCTGAAGAGTATATGCAGCACCGTATGCTTCTAGTGCCCATACTTCCATCTCACCGAAACGTTGACCACCAAATTGAGCTTTACCGCCCAATGGTTGTTGAGTTACTAAGCTGTACGAACCGGTTGAACGGGCGTGCATCTTGTCATCAACTAAATGGTTCAATTTAAGCATGTACATGTAACCAACAGTTACTTTACGCTCAAATTCGTTACCGGTACGGCCGTCACATAACGTCAACTGGCCTGAGTCAGGTAATCCTGCTAATAGCAGCATTTCCTTGATCTCTTTCTCTTTAGCACCATCGAAAGCTGGTGTAGCAACTGGAATACCACCTTTAAGGTTTTTAGCCAGACGCACTACTTCATGATCAGAGAATGTATTGATATCGACTTTCTGAAGAACGTCGTCACCTAGATCATAAACTTTCTGAATATAATCGCGAAGTTCAGCAATTTCACGTTGCTCTTCAAGCATAGCAGTAATTCGATTACCGATACCCTTTGCAGCAGCACCCATGTGAACCTCTAATACCTGACCAATGTTCATACGCGATGGTACGCCCAATGGGTTTAGTACGATATCTACTGGATCACCAGTTTCATCGTATGGCATGTCTTCAATAGGACAAATCTTAGAGATTACACCTTTGTTACCGTGACGACCCGCCATCTTATCACCAGGCTGGATAGTACGTTTAACTGCAAGGTAAACCTTAACAATCTTCAGTACACCAGGTGCTAAGTCATCACCTTGGGTGATCTTACGACGTTTAACTTCAAACTTCTTATCAAAGTCAGCTTTTAGCTCTTCATGTTGCTCAGCTAATTGCTCAAGCTCAGTTTGCTTCGCTTCATCTTCGATAACCTGAATCAACACATCTTTACGTGGTAATTCAGCGATTTTCTCCTGAGAGAAACCTGCAGCAAGTAACAAGTTACGCGCACGGCTCAAAACACCTTCTTCAAGGATTTGGAACTCTTCGCCTAAATCTTTACGAGCTTGGCCAACATGCATCTCTTCAATTTCAAGCGCACGTTTATCTTTTTCGATACCGTCACGAGTGAATACTTGAACATCGATGATGGTGCCTTTAACAGAGTTAGGTACACGTAAAGAGCTGTCCTTAACATCTGAAGCTTTTTCACCAAAAATAGCTCGGAGGAGTTTCTCTTCTGGAGTCAGCTGTGTTTCACCTTTAGGTGTCACTTTACCAACTAGAATGTCGCCGCCTTTGACTTCAGCACCAATGTAAACAATACCTGACTCATCTAATTTAGACAGAGCAGATTCACCTACATTTGGAATATCAGCAGTAATTTCTTCGCTACCTAGTTTCGTATCACGAGCAATACATGAAAGCTCTTGAATATGAATAGTAGTGAAACGATCCTCTTGCGCTACGCGCTCAGAGATTAAGATCGAATCTTCGAAGTTATAACCGTTCCAAGGCATGAATGCGATACGCATGTTTTGACCTAAAGCCAAGTCACCTAAATCGGTAGACGGACCATCAGCTAAAACATCACCACGAACAATTGGGTCACCAACAGAACAACAAGGGCGTTGGTTAATACAAGTGTTTTGGTTAGAACGAGTGTATTTAGTTAAGTTATAGATATCGATACCGGCTTCGCCTGGCGTCAATTCTGCTTCGTTAACTTTTACTACGATACGGCCAGCATCAACATAGTCGATAACACCACCACGTTTCGCAGCAACAACAACACCTGAGTCAACAGCAAGAGTACGTTCAATACCAGTACCAACAAGAGGCTTATCAGCTCTTAAAGTCGGTACGGCTTGACGTTGCATGTTTGCACCCATCAATGCACGGTTAGCATCATCGTGTTCTAAGAACGGAATTAGTGATGCTGCAACAGAAATAATCTGTTGTGGTGATACATCCATATACTGGATATCAGCAGCACGCATAAAGGTAGATTCACCTTTATGACGACAAGCAATTTGCTCTTCAAGCATACGGTTTGAAGAATCAATTTCAATGTTTGCCTGTGCAATCACATATCGGCCTTCTTCGATTGCTGATAAGTATTCAACTTCATCAGTAACCACACAATCAACCACTTTACGATAAGGGGTTTCAAGGAAGCCATACGAGTTTGTACGCGCGAAACTTGCCAATGAGTTAATTAGACCAATGTTTGGTCCCTCTGGCGTTTCAATCGGACACAAACGACCGTAGTGAGTTGGATGTACGTCACGTACTTCGAAACCAGCACGTTCACGTGTTAAACCACCAGGACCAAGAGCAGAAATACGACGTTTATGCGTTACTTCTGACAACGGGTTGTTTTGATCCATGAACTGTGACAATTGTGAAGAACCAAAGAATTCTTTCACTGCCGCAGAGATAGGCTTAGCGTTGATTAGATCTTGTGGCATAAGCTCATTCAGATCGCCTAAAGATAGACGTTCACGAACAGCACGCTCAACACGAACTAGACCAACACGGAATTGGTTTTCAGCCATTTCACCTACGCTACGAATACGACGGTTACCTAGATGGTCAATGTCATCGACTTCATCGTAACCGTTACGGATTTCGATGATTTTCTTCATAACGTGTACGATGTCTTCTTTAGACAGTACGCCAGCACCTTCGTCATCAGCAATCTCAAGACGACGGTTGAACTTCATACGACCTACTTTAGATAAGTCATAACGTTCTTCACTGAAGAACAGGTTCTGGAATAAGCCTTCAGCAGCATCTTTGGTTGGTGGCTCACCAGGACGCATCATACGGTAGATCTCAACTAATGCTTCTAAGCGGTTAGTTGTTGAATCAATGCGTAATGTGTCTGAGATGTATGCACCATGATCCAAATCGTTGATAAACAATGTATCAACGTCTTTGATACCCGCTAAAGAAAGTTTAGCTAGGTCTTCAAGGGTGATTTCAGCATTTGCGCTAACAAGTACTTCACCAGTATCTGTATCGATGTAATCTTGAGCAGCGTATTTACCAACGATATAGTCAACTGGTACTTCAAGTTCAGTTGTATTGGTTTTTTCAAGCTGCTTAATATGACGAGCAGTAATACGACGACCAGATTCAACAAGTAATTTGCCTTCAGAATCTTTAATGTCATAACTTGCTGTCTCACCACGGAGGCGATCAGGCACAAGTGCCATAACAAGTGAATCTTGCTTAATCTTGAACTGAATACGTTCGAAGAATAAGTCTAAGATTTCTTGAGTAGAAAACTCTAATGCACGTAGCATGATCGTCGCTGGTAATTTACGACGACGGTCAATACGTACAAATAAGGCATCTTTTGGATCAAATTCAAAGTCAAGCCATGAACCACGGTAAGGAATAATACGTGCGTTATATAGCACCTTACCAGAAGAGTGGGTTTTACCACGGTCATGATCAAAGAATACACCAGGTGAACGGTGTAACTGAGACACGATAACACGCTCAGTACCATTGATAACAAAAGTACCGTTATCAGTCATTAATGGGATATCACCCATGTAGACTTCTTGTTCTTTAATATCTTTAACTGTGCCTGGCGCAGCTTCACGGTCATATAAAACCATACGCAATTTCACGCGTAATGGCGCTGAATATGTAACACCGCGGATCTGACACTCTTTCACATCAAAAACTGGCTCGCCTAGCTTGTAACTGACATATTGCAGTTCAGAATTGCCAGAAAAGCTCTTGATGGGAAAAACGCTACGGAATGCAGCTTCAAAGCCGCGTTCACCCGTAGGATCTTGATCGGTGAACTTCTTAAAAGAGTCTAACTGAATAGACAATAGGTACGGAATATCCAAAACTTTTTGACGTTTGCCAAAGTCTTTACGAATACGCTTCTTTTCAGAATAGGAGTAAACCATGGGTTTCCTCTACTTACGAGATGTGACCAAGACTGAAATAATATAAGTATTATAACAGCACGTTTGCCCATCACCGTTGATGGCAAGAACCTAACCAGTAATCTCTGCTAGGAACTGCTAATAACTGGCGACAAACGGTGAATAAAAAATCGCCTGCGCATATAGCGCAAAAAAGGCCGACGGTTAAAAAACCGCCAGCCTCCGCCCGATTTCTCGGGAGGTGGTAAGTTAGAGTATAACTTACTTAACTTCTACTTCAGCGCCAGCAGCTTCTAGATCGCCTTTAAGGGCTTCTGCTTCTTCTTTAGTGATAGCTTCTTTAACTGCAACTGGTGCAGATTCAGCCATAGCTTTAGCTTCTTTCAGGCCAAGACCTGTAGCGCCACGAAGTGCTTTAATAACAGCAACTTTGTTAGCACCGAAAGAAGTCATAACAACGTCAAATTCGGTTTGCTCAGCAGCAGCTGCGCCGCCTTCTGCGCCGCCAGCAACTACTGCGGCAGCAGCTGAAACGCCGAATTTTTCTTCCATTGCTTCGATAAGTTCAACAACTTCCATTACAGACATTTCTGCGAAAGCTTCTAAGATTTGGTCTTTTGTGATAGACATAACAAAAAATTCCTATTGTACTGAATTCAATAAATTTAAGCGGCTAATAAAATATTAAGCTGCTTCTTTTTGATCGCGAAGAGCGGCCAATGTACGAACAAACTTGCCAGCAGATGCTTCTTTCATAGTCATCATCAACTGAGCTAGTGCTTCGTCGTAAGTTGGTAATTTCGCTAAACGATCAATATCTGCTGCAGGGATTACTTCCCCTTCAAAGGCTGCTGCTTTAATTTCAAACTTTTCTTGTGCAGTTGCGAAATCTTTTAGAAGACGCGCTGCAGCACCTGGGTGCTCAGTAGAAAATGCAATTAAAGTAGGACCAGTAAACGTGTCAGATAGGCACTCAAAATCAGTACCAACTACAGCGCGTTTAACTAATGTATTACGTACTACACGTACATAAACACCAGCTTCACGAGCTGCTTTACGCAGACCGGTCATATCACCTACAGTTACACCGCGTGAATCGGCTACAACTGCAGATAAAGCACCTTTGGCTGCTTCGTTGACTTCAGCAACAATCGCTTTTTTGTCTTCGAGTCTTAATGCCATTGGCTTTACTCCTGGATTCTACCTAGGGATATCCCTAGTATTTACCATATTAAACACTTATGTGTTTAACGACTTACGGTGCAGATTTCCAGCAGAACAAAATCTATCTGGGGGGTCTGACACCGTCTACGTAGGAAATTAAGTTATCCTAAGAAAACACCTACGGTCTTGGACGGAAACCTGTTTTCAACATTGTCGAAAACAGACCTCAACCCACAAAGTGCGCGCATTATAGACTAATACGCTCGCTTTGTATATTACTTAGCTTCTTCCAGAGTACCCTGGTCGATAACTACACCTGCACCCATAGTGGTAGAGATGCTAACTTTTTTCACGTATACGCCTTTAGCAACTGCAGGCTTAGCCTTTTTCAGTGCTGCGACTAACGCTTCTAAGTTTTCTTTAAGTTGTGCTGGTTCAAAATCCACTTTACCGATAGTAGTGTGGATAATACCATTCTTGTCGTTACGGTAACGAACTTGACCGGCTTTGGCATTTTTAACTGCTTCAGCAACATTTGGCGTTACTGTACCAGTTTTTGGGTTAGGCATTAGACCACGTGGGCCTAAGATTTGACCTAACTGACCAACAACGCGCATTGCATCTGGAGATGCGATAACTACGTCGAAGTTCATTTCGCCAGCTTTAACTTGTGCAGCTAGTTCGTCCATACCAACTAACTCTGCACCAGCTTCTTTAGCTGCTTCAGCGTTTGCGCCCTGTGTGAACACAGCAACACGAACTTCACGGCCAGTACCATGTGGTAATACTGTAGCGCCACGAACGTTTTGATCTGATTTACGAGGATCAATACCTAGGTTAACAGCAACGTCAACACTTTCTACGAATTTAGCAGTAGCAAGTTCTTTTAATAAAGAAACAGCTTCATTGATATCGTAGCTTTTAGTTCCGTCGATTTTCTCGCGGATTACGCGCATGCGCTTAGTTAGCTTTGCCATTATATTAGTCCTCTACTACCAAACCCATTGAACGTGCAGTACCTTCAATTGAACGCATCATCGCTTCAACATCGGCACCAGTCATATCAGTCGCTTTTGTTTCAGCAATTTCCTGAACAGCGCTGCGCTTGATAGTTCCAACTTTTTCGGTATTTGGACGGCCAGAACCAGACTTAAGACCGGCAGCTTTCAATAATAAGAAAGATGCAGGAGGAGTCTTAGTTTCGAACGTGAAAGAACGATCGTTGTATACAGTGATAACAACAGGAATCGGCATACCTTTGTCGAACTTTTCAGTACGAGCGTTGAATGCTTTACAGAATTCCATGATGTTCACACCTTTTTGACCTAGAGCAGGACCAACTGGTGGAGACGGGTTTGCAGCACCGGCTGCTACTTGTAGCTTAATATAAGCTTCAATTTTCTTTGCCATGTCGACATTTCCTCAATTTGGGTTCAAACGCTATCGGCTACATGCCAATGAGCTCCCCTTGAAAACAACGGGTGCGGATTATACTAAAATCCGCACCCGCAAACAAATACTATTTGTATTTAATTTAATCAGTTCTTTTCAACTTGCTGGAAGTCTAACTCAACTGGAGTAGAACGACCGAAGATCATTACTGAAACCTTAACGCGGTTCTTATCGTAATCAACTTCTTCAATGGTGCCATTAAAGTCAGCAAATGGACCATCGTTAACACGAACAACTTCACCAGGTTCAAACATAACGCGATGAGTAGGAGACTCAACGGTATCTTGTAAACGCTGAAGAATGGCATCCGCTTCTTTGTCTGAGATTGGTGCTGGACGATCTGAAGTCCCACCAATGAAGCCCATTACTCGTGGAATGCTTTTCACTAAGTGCCAGCTTTCGTCATTCATTTCCATTTGGACTAATACATAGCCAGGGAAGAATTTACGTTCGCTCTTGCGACGTTGACCATCACGCATTTCAACTACTTCTTCAGTCGGTACTAATACCTCTGCAAAGTAATCTTCCATGTTGTGCATCTTAATATGTTCAAGCAATGTTTTTACTACTCGGCCTTCATAGCCTGAGAATGCTTGAATGACATACCATCTTTTTTTTGCTTCTGTTGCTTCAGTCATGTAAATGCCTATACGCCAGTAATTAGGTTAACAACGCGCAATAGTACCCAGTCGAAACCCCAAAGGATAACGGCTACGACAGCTGTTGCAGCAAGAACAATGAATGTTGTGTTCAGCGCTTCTTGACGCGTAGGCCAAACCACTTTACGTACTTCAATGTGAGCTTCACGAGCAAAAGATAAAGCTTCTTTACCCTTTACCGTTTGCAGAGCAATAAAGCCTGCAATTACAAAGGCAACAATTACGCCTAATGCGCGTACTACAACACTGGCTTCGCCAAATGCTTGGTTGCCAATAACAGCGGCGGCAATCAATATAACTGCAATGCCCCACTTAACAATATCCAGAGAATTATTCTGGTTTTCAGTATTTGTCGTCATCGGTTGGTTCCGTTACTCACTAAGACCTGAGCTTAAATTTGATAAATATGTACCATTTTATCAAATAGTACTTCCGAGTTTAGCCACGAAAAGCATCAGCTCAGGGTCAAAAATCGGCCATAGATTGTATTCTTATTCTAGTCAGTTCGCAAGGTCGACACTAGAGAACATAAGCAAAAGTTAAAAAAAATCTATAAAACAAAAAAAGGAAGCCGAAGCTTCCTTTTTAAAGTGTTAACTAAAGGTCGCTATTAAGCAACGATTTTAGCTACAACACCAGCACCAACAGTACGGCCACCTTCACGGATAGCGAAACGTAAACCGTCGTCCATCGCGATTGGGTAGATTAGTGTAACAACCATTTTGATGTTATCACCAGGCATTACCATTTCTACGCCTTCTGGAAGCTCGATAGTACCAGTTACGTCAGTTGTACGGAAGTAGAACTGTGGACGGTAGCCTTTGAAGAATGGAGTGTGACTTCCGCCTTCTTCTTTGCTTAGTACGTATTCTTCTTATTCGAAAGTAGTGTGAGGTGTGATAGTACCTGGCTGTGCCAATACTTGACCACGTTCAACGTCTTCACGCTTAGTACCACGTAAAAGAACGCCACAGTTTTCGCCAGCACGACCTTCGTCAAGAAGCTTGCGGAACATTTCAACACCAGTACAAGTAGTCTTAGTCGTTTCTTTAACACCAACGATTTCAACTTCTTCACCAACGCGGATGATACCACGCTCAACACGACCAGTAACAACTGTACCACGACCTGAAATTGAGAATACATCTTCAATTGGAAGTAGGAACGGCTTATCGATGTCACGCTCTGGCTCAGGGATGTACGAATCTAACGCTTCTGCTAGTTCGATAATCTTTGGTTCCCAAGCTGAATCGCCTTCAAGAGCTTTAAGCGCAGAACCTTGGATAACTGGTAAGTCATCACCTGGGAAGTCATATTCAGAAAGAAGTTCACGAACTTCCATTTCTACTAATTCAAGTAGTTCTTCATCGTCAACCATGTCACATTTGTTCATGAATACGATGATGAAAGGTACACCAACCTGACGTGAAAGCAGGATGTGCTCACGTGTTTGTGGCATAGGACCATCTGTAGCAGCAACTACTAAGATAGCGCCATCCATTTGAGCAGCACCAGTAATCATGTTTTTAACATAATCGGCGTGACCAGGACAATCTACGTGTGCGTAGTGACGAGTAGGTGTGTCATATTCGATGTGAGAAGTATTAATTGTAATACCGCGCTCACGCTCTTCTGGAGCGTTATCGATTTGTGCGAAATCTTTAACTTCACCACCGTAAGTTTTGGTTAAAACAGCTGAGATTGCAGCAGTTAGCGTTGTTTTACCATGGTCGACGTGACCGATTGTACCCACGTTTACGTGTGGTTTATTACGTTCAAATTTTTCTTTAGCCATGATATTGCCTCAATCCAGAGTCTTGGTGATGAAAACACATATAGAAAAAGTCCGATGCATAGAATGACATCGAATTAATTAGTTTAGTTTTGGTGATTAAGTTTAGCATAAGACAGGACGTGCTGATTTAAAGGATTTGATTGACTTAATAGTTCATTTAAACGAACTACTAAGCAATCAAGTCGTTCAGCAATTTGGAGCGGATGGCGGGAATCGAACCCGCGTTATCAGCTTGGAAGGCTGGAGTAATACCATTATACGACATCCGCGCAACCTGAATAAGGCTACCTAACTACCTTTAAAAATGGTGGAGGGAGAAGGATTCGAACCTTCGAAGGCTGAGCCGTCAGATTTACAGTCTGATCCCTTTGGCCACTCGGGAACCCCTCCAGAAAAATGGTGCCGGCACCAAGAGTCGAACTCGGGACCTACTGATTACAAGTCAGTTGCTCTACCAACTGAGCTATGCCGGCTAATCATTTCGGAAACGGATATTAGGTAAATGTTGGCGTAAGTGCAATAGGAAATGCATAAAAAAGCTAAAAAAAGTTTCAAATGGCGCTTTTTTGGGCTTTATTTGATTGGGCAGGATAAAAATAAAGCAATTTAGTCAACCGACGATAAGTAAGATGACTTTAGCTATTGTTCAAAATAATTTGGTGGTGTACTGTGCCTGACCTAAGGAAAGGAAGATATGACAGCGACCAATACATTACATCAAACACTTTATTTTTCATTTCTTCGCCAACAGTGGTCAGAATTACGTAATTCTGTACCTTTAACACTTAGCGAAGATGAACTAGCCAATCTACGTGGTATGAATGAACAGCTGTCATTAGATGAAGTCACTGACATTTATCTTCCCTTAAGCCGTTTATTAAATCTCATTATTGATTCAAAGCAGCAAAGCAGTGTGGTGCTTGATCAATTTTTAAATCACAAACCCACTAAAACACCTTACATCATTAGTATTTCTGGTAGTGTTGCTGTTGGTAAAAGTACCACTGCTCGAATTCTTCAGACATTATTACAACGTTGGCCTGAGCACCCTAAAGTTGAACTAGTCACCACTGATGGCTTCTTATACCCCTTGGCAGAACTCACCCATAATAACCTGCTAAAGCGAAAAGGCTTTCCAGAGAGTTATGACATGAAAATGCTGATCGATTTTATTTCTGCAGTTAAAGCAGGTGAGCCCAATGTCAGTGCGCCCCTTTATTCTCATGTGACTTATGACAGACTCACTGATGAAGTACAGAACATTAATCAACCTGACATTCTTATTATCGAAGGGTTAAATGTACTTCAAACCGCGCTAGATCCTAGCCCTGAAAGTAAAAGTAGTTTCTTATCCGATTATGTCGATTTCTCTATTTATGTCGATGCTGAAGAATCATTATTAAAAGAATGGTACCAACAACGCTTTTTAAAGTTCAGACAAGGCGCATTTAGCGATCCAAAGTCTTTCTTTCATCACTATTCACAACTTTCAGATGATGAAGCCAACGCTACCGCTGCCAACATTTGGGATACGATCAATGGTCCCAATTTACAAACAAACATAAAACCGAGCCGCGAGCGTGCGAACTTAATTCTAAAAAAAGCGGCCAACCATCTGGTTGACCGAGTTTTATTGCGTAAATAGTTGCTAGAAATTTATTCAGTTTACTCACTTCCGCGTAAACTGATCTCTCCACCTATATATGACGTTATTACTCCATTGTGCTCTAGTAGCACTGCACCTTGTTTATCAATGCCCTTACATGTTCCTGTGACATTATTTGGTGCCATTAATAGATTAATCTGTTTGTCATAAAACAAATCATACTCTTGCCACTGTGATGTAAAAGGTTCCATACCTTCAGCTTCAAACTGCATGAGATCAATTTTAAGTTGTTTATGAATAGCCGTTAACAGCTCAGTTTTGTCAGGCATTGAATTCAAAGAGGTTAAATCACTCCATGGTTGGTCAATCTGCTCGGCATGTTGTTCTGACATGCTCATATTGATACCAAAGCCTATTACCAAATGACACTCATCGATTGAATGACCTGATAGCTCAATTAATATCCCTGCTAACTTCTTATTATCTCGGTAAATGTCATTCGGCCATTTAACGCCTAAACCATCTACTCCAAACGCCTTTAAGGAAGTCACAATTGAACAAGCAACAACAAGACTAAGCCCCATGGCTGCATTCATGCCTTGGTTAAGTCTCCAAAACAAAGATGCGTAAACATGTTGACCATACGGTGAAACCCATTGTCTGCCTCTTCTACCTCGACCCGCTGACTGATATTCAGCAATACAAATATCACCATTTTTTAGCTCATCAGCATGTTGAAGCATAAAAGCATTAGTACTTTCTATTTCATGAAAATAAAAGCAACGATTTTCGATGTTGTTTACAAGTTTACTTTTATCAAAAATAGGTAATTGTTTAGCTAATTTATATCCCTTACCTTTTACACTGAAGATATCGACACCATAGGTTTCTAATTGTGCAATATGATTGTTAACTGCAGTACGAGATAATCCCACTTGCTGTGCAATTATTTCACCAGAGATAAATTCAGTATGATCTAACAGTCCAATAATCTGCGCTTTCTTGTCCCAATGCTCATTCATTACAAATTTACCTCGCCAGTTGCACCAATAATCCTTGGCTCAGGATCCAATTGAATTCCAAATTTAGCTAACACAATATCCATTATGTAATGTGCAAGCTGACAGATATCTTCTCCGACTGCGTCATCCAAGTTTACTAACACTAAGGCCTGTTTATCATGCACTGCGGCTCGACCTTTATTGACCCCTTTAAGGCCTGCTTCATCAATTAACCAACCAGCTGCAATTTTAATTTTGCCATCAGCTTGGGCATAACCAACCAAATCAGAATAGGTCTTAAGTAGCTCAATATATTGAGTGGCTTCTATTATTGGGTTCTTAAAGAAACTGCCTACATTACCAAGCACTGCTGGGTCAGGTAACTTGCTCTTTCGAATATCACATACAGTGTCATATACTTGTTTTGGTGTGACTGTTTCTAAATTAAAGTGCTGTAGTGGGCCATATTCTATATTTGCCTGCCATACCTTTGGTAATCTAAACTGAACTTCAGTAATGGCAATTTGATTCTTTAATTCATTTTTAAAAATTGAATCACGATATCCAAAATGACACTCTGAATTAGTTAATGTATTACTTTCTAAGCTAGCTAGATCCAAGTAACTGACTTTCTGACAATACTTGTTAATCTCAACCCCATAGGCACCAATATTTTGAATAGGTGCAGCACCAACAGTGCCAGGTATCAGTGCTAAGTTCTCCAAGCCATGAAAACCATTATCTAAACAATAGCCAACAAACTCATGCCAACTTTCGCCCGCCTGTACAGAGATATAAAAAGCTTCAGCATCTTCACTAACTTCAATGCCTTTTGTTGCCACTTTAATCACTACGCCTTGGTAATCACTAGTAAAAACAACATTACTCCCTCCACCTAAAATCAATGTAGGTAGTGAAGCATTCGCTGCTTTAAGAAGTTGTTGTTTAAGTTCTATAACAGACGCTACTTCAACAAATTGAAGGCAGCCCTGCTCTAAAGCTAATGTATTAAATGGTTTTAAGCTGACAGGCATATTTAGATATTTTTGAAAATGATAGTTCATTGTACCTTGGTGAATTTAATAACACTATCAGGCAAATAAATTAGGTATTTGAGACGGTAGAAATTAACGGATTACTTATGCAGTAGTTCGCCTTGAGCTCTCACTCAAAGATATCCGATTCAATCTAACTCGTTGCATCTAACTTTACGCTTCAGTTCTATAATCGTATAACCCAGCTACAATAAAGCCCATTACGTGAGTAACGGGCTATCTGCTCTCAATTAAGAGGCACTAATTTTAAAGATATGGGGCGCTTGGCGATCAACTATTTTTTAGTATCCTTGTAAGGGTACATAGGCATATATTGTGGCTTAATGAATCTGTACACCGATATGGGGTAAACTCCCCTTAAGATAA
>NZ_JAJGZS010000035.1:2286-46838 GCF_020806285.1 Shewanella sp. 10N.7 | reverse complement strand
TAGCAGGCAACCCGTACATCAAGTTCTCTGATACTAATGCGCAATTAGCGGGTAATCCTTACATAAAGTTTTCTGATACTAACGCACAAGTAGCAGGCAACCCATACATCAAGTTCTCTGATACTAATGCGCAATTAGCGGGTAACCCTTACATCAAATTCAGCAACACAAGCATTGCTTAAGGAAATCATTATGTTTAATTCATTAAAGAAAGCCCTTGGTATTGCTCAACCACAACGTAAAAAGGTAAAGCTACCTGATGGTTTAGAACATTTAGAAGTCATTAAAGCTAAAGCTTGGTGGAGTTAAATTTGCGTAATTTAACAATCAACTATAGCCAATAAAAAAGGGAGCAAATGCTCCCTTTTTTATTGGTGTTATCAATTCAGAAATGATTGGTCTGCTCACTCTCAATAGAGAGCTTTCTAAGCAATAAGTATTTGTGACTATTAAATAACGGATACGCTAATGGCCCCATTAACAATCCCGCCAATGACCACCTTTTAACAGCCATGCCGTTACTAAAAGCCTGGTTGCCTAGGTAATAGCCTGATGCACACGATAATAAGATAAGTAGAAATATCACTGAAACCTCTATAATTCATTCAGTTAACATCATTCCTTAATGTATGGGTAAATTAATATGTATTGTCATCACCCTCAACGCTCAGATTATAACCAAACCTAAGCGTATTTACTAATAGCCTTTAAAAGCAATAATCAATCAAATACACAAACGGGCTATTTTTTAGGCAAATAACTGCCACTTTCGCATGAAAAAGCGGCACAATGTTGCCGCTTTGTAAAATTATCAATAGCAAAAAGTATTAATTAAGGCTAATAAAAATTAGTCCCCTCTTCCGCCATTTGAATTAATTTGTCACATGGTGTGAAACGTTCACCATGTTGTTGTTGTTCATATTGACGTAACTTTGACACTAGTGTCGCGATGCCCATTGAGTCCATATAACGGAATGGACCACCTAAAAATGGTGGAAAACCGATACCAAAAATAGCGCCAATATCACCGTCGCGAGGGTTTGCAATTATTCCTTCATCTAAACAGCGCACCGCTTCGTTCAACATGAGTACAACGCAGCGCATCGCAATGTCACTTGCTGAGCCTGTTGTTTGATTGCTGACTCCCAGTACTTGGTAGACAGTCTCGTCCACTAATTTAGCTTTAGACTTTTTATTGCCATATTGATAGAAACCTTTGCCATTTTTACGCCCCTTACGGTCATCAGCAAGTAACTTATCAAACGCATCTGGCGCTCTAAAACGTTCACCTAATTCTTGCGTTAAGATTGGCGCGATCTTAGCGCCTACATCTATCCCAACTTCATCAAGTAGTGTTATAGGTCCGACAGGGAAACCGAATTTAACCAAGGCTTTATCAAGGCTTTCTACTTTCTCGCCAGACAATAAAACTTGAGCGGCTTCATTCATGTAAGGAGCAAGAATACGGTTAACATAAAAACCTGCGCCATCCTGAACAACAATAGGCGTCTTGCCTTGCTTACGCGCAAAAGCAACTGTGGTAGCAATGGTTTCAGGTGATGTAGTTTTATGTGCAATAACTTCAACTAACGGCATTTTTTCTACAGGAGAAAAATAATGTAAACCGATGACATTTTCAGGTCTTTGCGCCGCTTCTGCAATCTGACCAATAGGTAAAGATGAAGTGTTAGATGCAAAAATTGTGTTTTCATGACATTCACGCTCTACATCTTTCACCATCTGATGCTTGAGTGCTAAATCTTCAAATACCGCTTCAACGACGATATCCGCATCTTTAACGCCTTTATATTCTGTTGTCGTCGTCATTAATGCCATTAAATTATCTCTAACAGCGGGTGTCATATGACGTCGCTTGACCCCTTTCGCCAATAATTTATAGGCATAAGCTAATGCGTTGCTTAAGCCTTTGTCATTGATGTCTTTCACACGAGCAGGAATTTTAGCTTTAGTGGTTGTAACCGAGGCGATACCGCCACCCATCAAGCCACCACCAATAACGAGTGCTTTATTCACTTTGCGTGGTTCAGCACCTTCTGCTCCAGTTTCTTTTTTCATTTCAGTCGTTGCAAAAAAGATGCTGCGAAGTGATTCAGATTCAGGAGACATGACGAGTTCTGCAAAATGGCTTGCTTCAACCTCAAGCCCTTTAATCATGCCTTTATTCATCCCTTGCTTAACACAGTCGATGATTTTAGCTGGTGCAGGATAATTACCCAGTGTTTTCTTTTGTACTTGTTTTGCGGCTTGATCGAAGATGATATCGCGAGTGGTACTTGTGGATTCAAGCACCTTATTTAGTGCGCTCTTCTTGGCAACTTTAGCCGCAGACTTTCCTTTCTTGGCCATCGCAATGGCGGTGTCCAACAAAATTGACTCAGGAACAACATCATCAACAAGCGCCATTTTAAGTGCTTGCTTAGGACGGATTTGCTTACCCGTTAGCATCATATCAAGTGCAGTTGTGATGCCTACTTTTCTTGGCAAACGTTGCGTACCGCCACCACCTGGCAATAAACCAAGCTGAACTTCAGGTACACCCATGATGGTTTTCTTATCATCAGTACACACGCGTAAATGACACGCTAAAGCTAACTCTAAACCGCCACCTAAACAGGCACCATTAATTGCAGCAACAACAGGTATTGATAGTTTCTCAAGTTCATTGAAAACGACATGCCCTTGTTGTGATAATTCTTTCGCAGCTGACACACTGGTACATGCGTCAAGCATACTAATATCAGCACCTGCGACAAAAGAATCTGATTTCCCTGAAATAACCACTAAGCCTTTTACACTAGCGTCGTGTTTAATTTCAGCTAAAATTTCGCTTATTTCAGGGCCAAACTCTGCTTTTAGGGTGTTCATGGTTTCACCAGGAACATCCATAGTCAAAATAGCAATACCGTCTTCGCGGCGAGATAAATTAAATGTCTTTTCCATCAGAATTACTCCACTTCAACAATCATTGCTGCGCCAAGACCACCAGCAGCACAAGCTGTTGCTAGACCAGTACCACCACCACGTCGTTTTAATTCACGACACACTTGAGTGATTAAACGTGTACCAGTAGCAGCAAATGGATGTCCATAAGCCAACGAGCCACCTAAAACGTTAAATTTACTCATATCGATTTCACCGATTGCGCGGTTTCTACCAAGCTTTTCTTCGGCAAACTTTTTAGAACCAAACATTTGCATATTCGCTAGTGTTTGCGCAGCAAACGCTTCATGCATTTCAATAAGGGTTAGATCTTCAAGCTCCATTCCTGCACGTTTTAATGCAAGCGGCGTAGCGTAAGACGGTCCCATTAACATGTCTTGCCAAACATCAATGGCAGTAAATGCATAACTCTTAATGTAACCAATAGGCTGATAACCTAACGCTTTAGCTCTGCCTTCACTCATTAGAATAATGGCTGAAGCACCATCAGTTAATGGCGTACTATTAGCTGCAGTAACAGAACCATGTTTACGGTCAAAAGCAGGACGTAATTTTGCGTAAGACTCAAGCACTGAGTTTTCGCGGATATTATTATCGCGGTCAATGAATTGCTTATAAGGAGGTACGTGAGCGGTCATGACTTCGTCACGTAAGTTACCTGTGTTCCAGGTTTCTGTAGCCAATGTGTGCGAGCGATGCGCCAATGCATCTTGATCAGCACGGCTAATGCCATAGGTCTTTGCCATTTGCTCAGCTGTTTGCCCCATAGAAAGGCCAGTTGAGTACTCAGCTACCGCTGGCGGTACAGGCATTAAATCTTTAAGACCTAAGCGGCGAGCAATCGCGAATTTTTGCTTGAAGGTACGCGCTTTATTTAAATCAACCAGAGCATGTGCTAATTTTTTTGAAACGCCAATAGGCAATACAGAAGAAGAGTCAGCACCACCTGCAATACCAATTTCAACATTACCTGTCATGATAGATTCAGCCACATTTACTGCAGACTGAAAACTTGTAGCACAAGCTCGGGTCACACTGTAAGCATCGGTTGAAACATCCATGCCTGTGCCCAACACAATTTCACGGGCGATATTCGGCGCTGCAGGCATTTGCACCACTTGACCATACACAAGCTGCTCAATAGTTTTAGGGTCTAACTCTGAACGCGATAGCAATTCATTAACCACCATTTTGCCCATATCTAATGCTGATACGCCATGAAATGCGGTAGCTTGTTTTGCGAATGGGGTACGTAAGCCCGCCACGATTGCAATGCGCTCTCCGCGGGCGTTGGTTACTTGTTGTCTATCACTCATTGTTCACCCTCTTGTAATTGTTTAGCCTTTAACTGGCTTATCAGTGAATATCGATTAATGTCAGACAGATCTGGTCTGACCATAAAAGTGTGATCTGATTCTAACTTTTAATTGCGAAGTTTTAAACATCTGTATGAAAATAAGCTCAAATTAAAGGCATACCTTGCCTGAAATACGCAATTTATAGTAATAAAATCATCGAATTAAAATTTAGAGCTTTAGCTTTAATTTGTCATTTTTTGTATATATTCATTCATTCTTTGCGAACTTAACTCAGTTAACCTTTGCTAATGAATAAATAAAAATGAAAATCTGTTAATCATACTAGCCAAAGGCTAATGAAATTCATTAACATGGGTTTAATTAGAACAAAATTCAGCAAATAATTGAGTATCATCATGCCTTTGAGTCGATTTCATTCCTTACGCGCTTATTTAGATAATGTTATTTTGGGACAACCTTTATTAACAGAGAACTTACTTATCGCATTAATTGCCGATGGGCATTTACTGGTTGAAGGCCCTCCAGGTCTTGCAAAAACACGCGCTGTAAAGGCCTTGTGTGATGGGGTTGAAGGTGACTTCCACCGTATTCAATTTACTCCCGATTTATTACCTGCCGATTTAACCGGTACAGATATTTATCGTGCGCAAACAGCCACATTTGAATTTGAAGCAGGACCAATATTTCATAACCTTATTTTGGCGGATGAAATCAACCGTGCCCCTGCAAAGGTGCAATCAGCACTACTTGAGGCAATGGCTGAAGGTCAAGTAACCGTAGGTAAAAATAGCTACCCACTTCCAGATTTATTTTTAGTCATGGCGACTCAAAACCCACTAGAGAATGAAGGTACCTACCCGCTACCAGAAGCTCAACTAGACCGCTTTTTAATGCATTTAAATCTCGATTATCCAAGTGCTGATACAGAGCGTAAAATTTTGCGTCAATCGCGAAACGAAGCCGTCACTAAACAGCTACCTACCATTGAACCTGTGGCTCAATCTGATGTGTTTGCTGCCCGCGAACAAGCTATGGGATTGTACTTAGCTGAGCCACTCGAAAGTTATATTGTCGAAATTATCATGGCAACTCGTCAACCTGAACGCTATAGCCCTGAGTTGGCTAAATGGCTTGAATACGGTGTCAGCCCTCGTGCATCTATTTCACTCGAGCGCTGTGCCCGCGCAAGAGCTTGGTTACAAGAGCGAGATTTTGTCTCGCCAGAAGATATTCAAGCAGTAGCGCCCAACGTACTGAGACACAGATTATTACTCAGTTATCAAGCACAGGCTGAAGGCATTAATGCAGACCATGTTATCAACCATATTTTAAGCCAAGTTGCAGTACCTTAAATGGGCGAGCTCGCATTTAAGTACCGTTAATTTTAACGCTTTTAAATTGGAACAATAGCACTATGCCAGTTGAACAAACGCTTGAAAATTCATTGCCATTATTCAGTAATGGCGTGAATTTAACTGAGCAAGAACTCATTAGCTGTCAAAGCACCGCTCGCGCGATGCCGGATAAACGCAGCAGAGCCAAAGCCAGCCAAGCAGGTCATCGCAGTAGCCTGATTAAAGGCCGTGGGATGGAATTTGCCGAAGTACGTCATTATCAAAATGGTGATGATGTCAGAACCATTGACTGGCGAGTCACCGCTCGAACTGGCAAAGCGCACACTAAGCTGTTTGTTGAAGAACGTGAACGCCCCATTATTTTGTTTGTCGACTTTAGCCATAGCTTATTTTTTGGTTCGCGCTTGTTATTGCAATCAGTACAAGTTGCCCACCTTGCTGCAACACTCGGCTGGAATGCGATAAACCATGGCGATCGCCTTGGCGCTTTTATCGCAAGTGAAACTGAACACCTTGAATTAAAACCAAGAAGCCGCCGCCAAGGAATACTGCAACTTACTTCTGCATTAATTAAAGTACATGAAAATCAGTTAAATCATTTTGATGAACTGCCCCAAGACCCACAGCATATTCTTCGTGCCTGTCAACGCCTGCAAAGAATCGCTAAACCAGGTTCCTTAGTATGGATTATTACCGATGGGCAGCACTTTACTCAGGAATGCTTAGCGGCATTAACTGAACTTAAACGTCACTGTGATGTAGGTGCATTTATTATTAGCGACCCATTGAGACAAGGAACACTCACCTTGCCTAAACGTTTTAGTTTACCAGTGAGGGATGGCAAGCAGCAGTTAACACTTACCCGAGACAGTTATGATGCATGGCTGAGTCAACAACTGGCTAGCCAGCAACAATTTATCGCACTAATGAAAATGATTAAGGTGCCGACTCGATTTATCGATGCCGGAAAAAGTCTGAGTGACCAATTGGAAGTATTACGTTAAATGAATACTGCTCAAACAAACCCTGCACTAATGCAACTGGAAGATATCGTACTACCAGAAAAAATTAGCCAGTTCCCTATTGCACCAGGATTTTGGATACTCGCACTGTTCATTATCGCGAGCATCATTTTTGCTGTGGTTAAAATAAAGCAGCATCGCCGCTATCATCTACCGAGAAAAGCGGCATTAGCGGATTTTGAACAACTAGAACCTGCTAATAGCCAATATGCAAGTGACATTAATACGCTATTAAAAAGAACCGCGATGAGTTACTTCCCTCGTGAGGATTTTGCTAAGTTAGACGGCGAGCGTTGGTATCAATGGCTTGGGTTACGCTTATCCGAACAAGATGCAATAAACATGGGGCAACTCCTGAAAAAGCGATATCAGAAAGACGGCCTGACTTTAACCGAGTCGACACAGTTACACACTTATACTGAACAATGGTTAAATAAACGTAGTCGCTTTATCGCGCTATCTGATATGCCTGAAAATATCACTCCGACAAGTCATCAATCGGAGGCATCATGTTCTCAATAGCTTGGCCATGGCTGCTTTTATTATTGCCACTGCCCTTTTTACTCAAACAAAAACATCTTACCAAAAATAGTGGCGGCCAACTGCAACTCCCAGGTATTGGCAGCGCTGAGCAACAATTAACAGTCCATCAAGATAAATCAAGCCGCAAAGCCTACTGGTTAATGTGGTTATGCCTATTGTGTGCCTTAGTTCGACCACAATGGTTAGGCGAGCCTATCGAACTGCCTTCAGAAGGCCGAGATGTCATGTTAGCGGTTGATTTATCAGGTAGTATGCAAATAGAAGACATGGTGGTAAATGGCAAAACAGTCGATCGCTTAACCCTCATCAAGCACGTCATCGGTGATTTTATTGAAAGACGAAACGGCGATAGACTCGGCCTGATTTTATTTGCAGATCACGCTTATCTTCAAGCGCCACTCACCCAAGACAGACGCTCAGTTGCCAAGTTTCTTGCCGACAGTGAAATTGGCCTAGTGGGTAAACAAACGGCCATTGGTGAGTCGATAGCACTTGCTGTAAGACGTTTTGATATGGTCAATGACAGCAATCGAGTGTTGATCTTATTAACCGATGGGTCTAATAACGCAGGGAACATTGAACCTGAAGTTGCGGCAAGAATTGCAGCTAAACGAAATGTCACCATTTATACCGTGGGTGTTGGCGCTGAAATATTGGAACGCCGCAGTATTTTTGGTACCGAACGGGTAAACCCATCGCTTGATTTAGATGAAGAACAACTACAACAACTCGCAGATATGACAAACGGTCATTATTTTAGAGCAAGAAATAGTGAAGAGTTGGCTCAAATTTACCAAAAGATTGATGAGTTAGAACCTGTGAGTCGCGATCAATTGACCTATCGTCCCAAAAGTGAACTGTTTTACTGGCCATTATTGTTAGCCTTATTGATGAGTGTGTTTATCAGTTTACGCGGCCAATTAGCTTCTTCATCACCTTTAAACTCTAAAACAACATCTGGAGGGCGATAATGAGTTTACATTTTATTCGTCCAGAATGGCTGCTTGCCTTAATCCCTTTAATCGCAATTGCGTTGTTTTTATGGCGCAGCCAACAGCGTAATTCGGCTTGGCAAAGTTATATTGCACCGCATTTGGCAAACACATTAATCAGTGAAACCAACCAAGTGAAAAAGCAACCTAAGTGGTTACTTATGATATGTTGGTTTATCGCTGTAATCGCGATATCGGGTCCAGCAGTCAATAAACAGAGTTTGCCTGTTTACAGCAACGAGCAAGGTCGAGTGCTGGTCATGGACATGTCCTTGTCTATGTATGCAACCGATCAAAAGCCTAATCGCTTATCCCAAGCAAAATTTAGGGCCACTGATTTTTTAACGAACTTAACTGAAGGTGAAACAGGTTTAATCGCCTTTGCTGGCGATGCCTTTACAATTAGTCCTCTTACCCGAGATAAATCAACACTACTCAACTTATTACCAACACTGACGCCTGATATCATGCCTGTTAGAGGGTCTGATTTATCTGCTGCACTTGAACTCGCTCAGCAATTACTGTCCCAAGGCGGGCATATTACCGGTGATATTATCGTCATGACAGACGGGGTAAACCCACAACAATATGTTGATGCAGCTAATGTGCTTGATGGCAGTCGTTACCGTGTATCTGTGATGGCATTTGGCACACAACAAGGCGCAGCAATACAGTTACCTGATGGTCAATTAATGCGTGATAATCGCGGTGAGATAGTCATAGATAAAACCGATTTTAAACGACTTGAAAACTTAGTTATCCCTACTGGTGGATTAATGATCCCTGCCACTGCAGATGGCAGTTCATTAAGCCGATTAGAGCGCTGGCTTGCTAATGATGGCGACGCTAAAGCCACTGAGCTTGAAGGTGAAAGCTGGCAAGATTTAGGTCCATACATCGCCATGCTCTTGATTATTCCTGTGTTACTCAGCTTTAGATTTACTCTAGTACCAGTATTTACTGCCCTAACCTTAGGTTTATTGTTTCAACCAAGTCCTGTTATGGCCAACACTTGGGATGATTTATGGCAAACTCAAGACCAACAAGCAAGCGACACCTTTAACCAAGCACAATCTGCTGAAGATTATGCCAGCGCCGCCGAGCAATTTAACCAGCCGTTATGGCAAGCCAGTGCCCAGTACAAAGCGGGTGACTATGAAAATGCACTCGCAGGGTTTGAACAAGATAACTCTGCACAAGGTTTATATAATCAGGCCAATAGCTTAATGCAATTGAATAAATTGGATGATGCTATCGCACGTTATCAAGACGCTTTAAAACAGCAAGCTGACTTCCCTCAAGCACAAAAAAACCTCGAACTTGCTGAAAATATGAAACAACAGCAACAAGAACAACAATCTGGTGAAGGTTCGGATCAATCTGATCAAAGCGACTCAGACAATAGTGAGTCTGAACAGAATGAAAATAATCCCAGTGAGAATGGCGAAGGCCAATCCCAGCAACAAAACTCCGACCAGAATGCTGAACAAAACTCTGAACAAAACCAATCTGAACAACAAGATTCAGAACAACAAAACAGCCAGAAAAATAGTGCTGAACAAGACAAACAGCAAAATGAGCAAGAACGTAACGAAGAACGAAACGAAGAAAGTAGCGAAGAAAATCAATCTCAATCAGAAACTTCACAAAGTGATAGTGCTGTAAGTGAGAATGAACAAACAGAAAATGAAGCTCAAATGCAGGCGGATGCTCAACAAAATAACCAAGCAGAACCAACACCTGAACAATTAGAGCAACAAGCACAAGCACAGGCGGCAGCGGAGCAAGCTGAAGCTGAAAAATCTGGCAAACAGCCAGAATCTTCTCAGCCCATTGCTTCATCACAGCTGACTGAAGAACCTTTACCATCAGATTTAGAACGCGCACTTCGCGCTGTGAGTGAAGATCCGCAAGTGCTTATTAGAAACAAAATGCAACTTGAATATCAAAAGCGTCGCCAAAGCGGCCAACTGCCTAAGGACAAACAACAGTGGTAAATAGAATCGTTATCGGCCTTCTTGCAATTCTTTTTACAGGGCAAGTTTACGCAGTCACTCAAATTCAAGCGACTGTTGACAGAAACCCTGTGATGCAAGGTGAATACTTTGTCTTAAATGTCACCGCAAACGCAGATTTAAATGCGGGTTCTTTAGATACATCTATCTTATTAAAGGATTTCATCGTCGGACGAACCAGTGTCGGCAGAAGTACGCAAATCGTTAACTTTGATTCATCTAAAGAGACTCGTTGGCAAGTGCTGCTATCGGCTAAAAACGCAGGTACAGTAACAATCCCCGCATTTACCATGGAAGGGGTTAAATCCAATCCTATAAACCTCACCGTCGCTAAAGCGGGCAGCCAACCGCAACAAATGCGCAATTTATTTGTTGAGGGTCAGCTCAGCACCAATGAAGCGTATGTAGGCCAGCTAATTACCTACAAAGTTAAACTGTTTTTAGCAGCCGAGTTACAGCGTGGCGTTATCAGTTCGCCAGAAATAGCTGGAACCGAAATTAAACAAATAGGCGATGACACAGATGCAGTTGAAGTTGTTGATGGCCGCCGCTTTAGAGTGATTGAAAGAACCTATTCAATTATTGCCGACACCCCTGGCACGTTAGCCATTAAAGGCGCAGGATTTTCAGGTGATATCTTAGTCGAAGCGCCAAGACGCGGCGGTATGTTCGGCTTTAACGAAAGCAGACCGATGCAAGCTAAAGCTGAAGACACTCAAATTACCATCAAGCCTATTCCAGATGTATATCAAGGTGATTGGTTGGTCAGTGATTTATTAATTGCGAAAGAGATATGGCCTGATGAGCAAGGTAATGAATTTGAAATAGGAACGCCCATTACCCGAACGATTAATGTCGTGGCATCAAATGCAGATAGTAACAGTTTACCTGATATAAAATTAACCATGCCTGACGGGCTTAAGTCTTACCCAGAAAAACCAGTAAGACAAACTGTGGTACGTGAAAATCAAGTCATCGCTCAATACAGTTTAACCAGCGCGATTGTACCAACAAAACCTGGTACTTTTACTTTGCCTGAAATTATCATTCCTTGGTGGAACCCACATTTGCGACAGCAGCAATTCGCCACCATACCAGCAAGAACAGTCACCATTACCGGCACAGTGGCGGCTGAGCCTGCTCAAATAATAGAGCAAACTGAAACAAGCAATAACAGTTCAGGTATTTGGCCGTGGCTAACGCTATTATTTGCGACGTTATGGCTTATCACTTTAGCCTTGTGGTTTAATGCTCGTCGTCAACAACACACCACTAAACTTGTTGCAACTACGCCATCAAAAGTGCCGTTGGCACTAGCTGCTAATATGAATGATATTGCTCAAGCTTGTGATAAAAATGATGTCACCTTAGTGATTTCATTACTGCAACACTACTATAGTGCTCAGCTTGCCAAGTCGATGACATTGTCTGATATAGCGCAATTATCTACGGTGCTTTCAAAAGCGATTCATCAGTTACAACAAGCTAAATACAGTGAGTCAACGTCAAGTATTGATAAAGGTTTACTACTAAAAGCAATTGAACAAACCCAGATAAATCAACAGCAAACGGCTCCCTCTGCGCTAAGCTCACTGAACCCATAAGCATATTTATACTTGCTATTCACAGCTAACCTTTTAAGCTATCGAACATAATATTTAACAATAAGTCATAAAATGTTCGATAGCTTGCGAAATAAAAAGTCCGAACCCACGGTCTTATCTGACATGCTAACTAAACAGCGACGATACGACAGCCTCGTCAGGGCACTTCACACTGATATCTTCCGATACGCCTACTGGTTAATCGGCGATAAGCATATTGCTGAAGACGTCACTCAAGAAACCTTTCTTCGTGCTTGGCGTGCTTTAGATTCGTTAAAAGATGATAAAGCAGCAAAAGCATGGCTAATTACCATATTACGCCGTGAGAATGCACGCAGATTTGAGCGTAAACAGTTTGACTACAGTGATGTTGAGCAAGAATTGCTTGAAGATGAAAAATCATCGACCAATGAAGAACAAACTGAGCAATATTGGCTACGTAAGCAAATTGGACAACTTGAAGTCGAATATCGTGAACCACTATTACTGCAACTGATTGGCGGTTTTAGCGGTGAAGAAATTGCTGATTTATTAGAGTTAAATAGAAACACCGTCATGACGCGTTTATTTCGCGCCCGTAATCAATTAAAAGACGCTTTAGAGTCTCCTGAAGTTAGAGGTCAATCAAATGGATGATCTAAAATTTCGTCGCCATGCATATGGTGACCCAAACAGCCAAGATGAAGAATTTCTTGCACAAATTTCAGCGTCTGAATCCGATGCAAAACTCGTTAACGAGCTAAAAGCATTAGACAGTAAACTGACCAATGCACTGAATATTGATGTGCCTGATGACTTAGCTGACAAACTGATTTTACGTCAGCAACTCAGCAAGCATCAGCAGCAAAAAAAGCACACTCGCTACTTAATGGCGATGGCCGCGTCAGTTGCATTAGTGATTGGATTAAGCGTCAGTATGCTTCGTTTTACGCCAGTTGATTTAGCAGAACATGCTCTGGCACATGTTTATCATGAGCCAAAGGCAATGAATGTCGATCAAAATGTTGGCTTTGAAGATGTAAACTTTAAACTGGCTGGTATTGGTGGATTAGAGAACGCCAAGTTCATCCAACAACCAGGTAAAGTGTTTTACACTTCTTACTGTGATTTCCAAGGTGTAAAGAGTTTGCACCTTGTGATGGAAGGTGAGCAAGGGAAAGTTACCCTCTTTATCATCCCCACCGAAAACAGAATGGTCACTGAAGAATCGTTTGCAGATCAGAATTATCATGGTTTAGGTTTTCAAACAGCCGACACCTTCATGTTACTGGTAGGTGAACAAGATGCTGACCTGCAATACGTAAAAAACGAGATCGAGCAAACTTTTATTTAAATTAAAACATTTAGCAGACAAAGCGCTCACAAACCAGCTAGTGAAATTTCATTGGCTGGTCAATAACTCTTCATACTTCCTGTCAAAATTGTGCACTGTGTCAAACATCTGTTAGCATATGCCGCACAATAATGAGAACAATACGGAAGTAGCATGGCAATTGAAGCTCCAATTCTAATTACATTCATTGGTTATCTCGCCCTTATGATGGGCATAGGCTATTGGGCCTATCGCAAAACAGACACAGTAGACGATTACATCCTAGGCGGCCGCAAAATGGGCCCAGCCGTAACAGCACTGAGTGTCGGTGCGTCAGATATGTCAGGTTGGCTATTACTCGGTTTACCTGGCGCGGTTTATTTAGGTGGTTTAGGTGAAGCTTGGATTGGCTTCGGTTTGGTTTTTGGCGCATGGCTTAACTGGTTATTCGTTGCCAGACGTCTTCGTATCTACACCCAAGCGGCAGATAATGCCCTTACCCTACCCGACTTTTTTGAAAAGCGCTTTGAAGACAAGCAAGGCTTTTTAAAGTTAGTTTCTGCTATTACTATCCTAGTGTTTTTCACTTTCTACACTTCATCAGGCATGGTTGGCGGTGCAATCTTATTTGAACAAATCTTTGGTCTCGATTACACCATCGCATTATTGATTGGTTCAGTCATCATTGTCGCTTATACCTTTGTTGGTGGCTTTTTTGCTGTGAGCTGGACAGATTTCTTCCAAGGTTGTCTGATGTTGCTTGCACTGTTAATTGTACCAATAGCCATTTTCAGCAAACCTGATACGCAAGTGGCTTTAGAAACACTTGACCCGAAAATGCTGTCTTTCTTACACAGTAATATGACTACGATTGGTCTTGTGTCACTACTGGCTTGGGGTTTAGGTTACTTCGGCCAACCACATATTCTTTCTCGCTTTATGGCAATTGGCAGCCCAGATGACATCCCGCTATCACGCCGCATTGCAATGAGCTGGATGCTTGTTGCATTAATCGGCGCATTAGCAACGGGGATAGCCGGTACGATTTATTTTGCTGATGCACCATTAGCTAATTCTGAAACCGTTTTCATTCACTTAGCCCAAGTTGCTTTTAATCCTTGGATTGGCGGTATCTTAATCGCGGCAATTTTATCAGCGATTATGAGTACTATCGATTCACAGCTCCTTGTTTGCTCAAGTGTCATCACTGAAGATTTTTACCGTAAATGGTTACGTCCGGACGCGAAAGACAAAGAGTTAATGCTAGTGGGCCGCTTTGGTGTGTTGGCCATTGCTGTTATCGCAATTGTGATTGCACTTGACCCTGACAGTAAAGTTCTTGAGCTGGTGAGCTATGCATGGGCAGGATTTGGTGCAGCATTTGGACCTGTAGTGTTAATGTCACTATTTTGGCAAGGCTATAGTCGTAATGGTGCTATCGCCACTATTCTTGTTGGTGCGATAACGGTTGTCGTTTGGAAGCAGCTTTCTGGCGGTATCTTCGACTTATACGAAATCTTACCAGGTTTTCTATTCGCCACGATTGTCGGTGTTGTAGTCAGTAAAATCTCACCACCAGCTGAGTCAATTAAGACGCAATTCGCTAACTTTAAAGCTTCGCTTTAATCTCCAAAAGGTTCGATTACTGGTGTAAAACTGGTAATCGGACCTCTCAGCGTACACTTGTACGCTTTTTTACAAAATAATCTTGTTACCCACTTGTTACTTGTTATTTCGTTATAATATTTCAGCCTCCAGAACCAAATTCACAACTGCCCTACAGCACAGCGTTTATAGAGTATTTACTCAGCTTGACCTAAATACGTCAAAAACAAAAATTAACTTAACAGTAACAATAACTAGCAACTGGTCGGAGTTGTAGAGGTAACAACTGTTACCTAATATGCCCGCAATTACTAAGTTGGTGTTGATTGGGGAGCCCTATGCTAAGCATGGCGCGAATTAATAAACTGACGTACAACGATGAGAGCAAAATGATGACTAAATTCAACAAGACACTTCTTGCAGTAGCGGTAACGCTAGCAAGCACACAATCAATGGCAGCTGGTTTTCAGTTAAACAGCCAATCTGCAACTGGTATTGGCCGTGCGATGGCGGGTGATGCAATCATCGCTGATAACGCGTCAGTATTATCACGTAACCCTGCAGCTATGGCATTGTTTGATGAAAAAACACTTTCGATTGGTGCATCTTATGCTGATGTGAACGTTGAAGTTAGTGATGTCCAATATGGCAATAACCATATCGGAAGTATAGACAATGCAGCTGAAGCTAAGTTAATTCCTAACTTCTACTACATTAGCCCTATCAATGATAAATGGGCTTACGGTGTTGCTGCCTTCTCAAATTACGGCACAGGTACTGATCTTTCATCACTAAATAGCGGTCACGACTTCAATACCCCAATCGATTTATTGGGTAATACTGAAGTAACCACAATTAACTTCAACGCTAGCGTGTCATACCGTATTAACGATTCATTAAGTTTAGGTTTAGGTCTTGATGCTGTATATGGTTCAGGAACATTAACACGTAACGGTAATATAGATATCGGTCTTGGTGACATGCCGCTAAATCTAGTTGACGTTGATGCTGACGGCTGGGCTGTTGGTGGTATCGTCGGTTTAGCTTATGAGTTTAACGAAAATAACAGAATTGGTTTGAGTTACCGTTATAGCCCACAAATGGAAGCTAGTGGCGACATCATGTATAACCCTTCTGTTTTGTTCCCACAAAACTTTGACAGCATTGAAATTCCAATTGCCGATATCGCACAGCTTGCTGGTTTCCATCAGTTAACGGAAAAGTTTGCTGTTCATTATACCGCACAGTGGACTCAGTGGAGTTCATTTGACAACATCAGTGTTGTAGATGGTGATCTTGGCACTGCTAATGATGTTATCAAGCATTATAACTGGAAAGACTCTTGGTTCTTAAGCCTTGGTGCAACATACGATATCAATGAAACTTGGACAGTTCGTGCTGGTATAGCAAGTGATCAAGGCGTAGTTGGCGAAGTATCATCATTGTCAATTCCTGACTCAGACCGCATGTGGTATTCAGCAGGTTTCACTTATAACTTGAGTAATAAATCAAGCATTGATTTCGGTTACACTCTAGTTGCTGGTGAAAAGGTGCATGTTTTAGAAGATAGCGCACTAGTCGGTCAAGTGAGTGCTTATACAGAATCAGGCGCAAACTACTTCTCACTGCAATACAACCACACTTTCTAAATTAATCTATTTAAACGTTTAATTTACTAGTTAAAAGCCGCCTATTTTATTAGGCGGCTTTTTTGTGTCTAAATTCTCTCCAACGATTAATAACACAATCCCTATTAATACAATCCCTATTAATACAATCCCTATTAATACAACATTCATTAGATTTTTCTCATAAATAGATTGCACAAGACAATAAAGTCTATTAGAATTTTCTTATGGATTATTTTTCTATTGTTGGATAAGTTTATGTGGCGCACACGTTCGATGTTAATTACGGTTTTATCAATTTCGCAAATCAGCATTTTTGCCCCATTGGCAATTGCGGCGCCCGAAACCATCCATATCCAACCGCAAAGTCATATTCCTTACCTTCAATTTGATGGGCAGATTGAAGCAATCAAAGCTGCCACGGTTTCTGCGCAAACTGCTGGGCGAATTCTTAAACTTAACTATGATGTAAATGATAATGTCCCAGAAGGCGCTGCTTTACTTGAAATAACCAGTAAAGAGCAAGGCGCTGGACTTGCGGCTGCTGAAGCTGAACTTGCACAAGCCAAAGCGAGAAATATTGAATCTCAAGCCCAGTTCAAGCGTTATCAAGAGCTGTTTCCAAAGGGCGCGATTTCTAAAGGTGCTATGGACGAGGCGACAGCTAACTCTGCCTCAAGTTTACAAGCCGTATCAGCTGCTAAAGCCAAGTTAATTCAAGCCAATGAAACCTTAAACTACACCACGGTTAATGCCCCTTTTAGCGGCCGCGTTACCCAGCGTTTTGTTGAGCAAGGCGAAACCGTCACTGTTGGCCAAGCCCTATATGCTGGTTACTCTACCGACAATATGCGTGCGATCTTTCAACTGCCGCAGCAATATCGACAACTCGTCGATGCTAACGCAAAGATTACCGTTGAGCTCAACTCTGGCTTGCGTATTAGCTCCACTGATATCAATCCATATGTGTTCTTACAAACTGCAAGTCAAAGCTACCAAGTACGTATCAACCTACCACAAACAAACGCCGTTCTCTCGCCAGGTGAATGGGTAAAAGTAATGATTGCCGATACAGCAACAGATCAAATTATCATTCCACATTCTGCGGTCTTTCAACGAGGCGACTACACCGCCGTATTTCGTCAGCAAAATGATAAGTTCGTGCAAACACAAGTTAGATTACGCCAAATCGACAATCAACAATATGTTGTCGAAGCGGGTTTAATTGCTGGCGATAAGATTATTAAGCGCGCCACTAAGTACTTACTCAACACCGAAAAATCAGGCGAGTAATATCATGACTGAACCTACTACTCTTGGCATTTCAGGCAAAATTGCAAAAGCCTTTCAATCAAGTGCCATCACGCCATTGTTGGCTCTTTTGGCGCTTTTATTAGGCTTATTTGCCATCATAGTCACGCCTAAAGAAGAAGAACCACAAATAGACGTCACTTTTGCTGATGTTTATATTCCTTATGTTGGCGCCACACCTGAAGAAGTGTCTAGACAGGTCACATTACCCGCTGAAAAGATTATTTCTGAACTTAAAGGAATAGACACTTTATATTCCTTTTCGATGAATGACGGTGCGCTCATCATCGCAGTGTTTGATGTGGGCGTTGCTCGCGATCACGCCATTGTTAATTTATACAACCAACTGCAATCAAACCAAGATAAGTTTAATCAAGCTGCAGGCATTGGCACACCTTTAATCAAACCTCGCGGTATCGATGATGTACCAATTGTAGGCTTAACCCTTTGGTCGAAAGATCCTAATGTGAATGCTGAAGATTTAACCATTGTCGCCACTGAACTTGAAAATGAATTTAAGCGAGTTAAAGGTACTCGAGAAATTTACTCGATGGGACGCCAAGAGCTGGCGGTAAATGTTCGACTTGATCCACTTAAAATGAACCACTATGGCGTGAGCTTTTCAGAGTTAACACACGTCCTCACTGATAATAATCAAATATCCATGCCTGGTGACTTAATCCAGCAGAATCAACTCATTAAGGTTCAAACTGGTCAGTTCCTTCAGAGCATAGAAGATGTGAGCCAATTGATTGTTAAAGTTAGCCAAGTCAATAACCAAGCAAACCCTGTGTATTTATCAGATATTGCTGACATCAGCTTACAAGCTGATACCGCAACCGATAACGTTTGGCATGTTGATTCATCAGGCACCTACCCAGCTGTCACGATTGCCATTGGTAAACAAGGCGGCGAAAACGCGGTGGAGATCACTGAGCAAATCATGACGCGCCTAGCCAAGGTCGATAATCTATTAATTCCAGACAATGTTGAAGTGACGGTTTCAAGAAACTATGGTGAAACCGCTGGTAATAAAGCCAATACGCTCATCCTAAAACTCATGTTTGCCACGATGGCTGTTGTGCTATTGGTATTAATCACCATGGGCAAGCGTGAAGCCCTAGTGGTCGGTATCGCAATTATCGTCACCTTAGCCATGACATTATTTGCATCGTGGGCATGGGGTTTTACCCTTAATCGAATATCCTTATTTGCGTTAATATTTTCCATCGGGATTTTGGTCGACGATGCCATTGTGGTGGTCGAAAATATTCACCGACACATGGCAATGGGGACTAAAGACTTTAAAACACTGATACCTCTTGCAGTTGATGAAGTCGGCGGGCCGACGATTCTAGCCACCTTTACTGTTATTGCTGCACTTATGCCTATGGCGTTCGTTTCTGGTCTTATGGGGCCTTATATGAGCCCTATTCCGATAAATTCCAGTATGGGTATGTTGATCTCATTAGTCGTCGCATTTGTCGTCACACCTTGGTTGAGTTTAAAACTGCTCAGACACAGTCATTCAGGTCAACAAGACAATTCAGATGTTACCGTATCAAGTTCGGCTACATCTGATACAAAACAAGCGGATAGTCAGACACCATTAAATTCAGGTCAACAAGACAATTCAGGTGTTACTGCATCAAGTTCGGCTACACCTGATACAAAACAAGCGGATAGTCAGACACCATTAAAGCCACAGTCACAGTCACATAATACTGACGATAAACTACAGGCTTTATTCACACGATTAATGACACCGTTTCTCATAGGTAGCAAAGCGCGTTTAGCCCGCTTTGGCTTAACAGGTGCCATTTTATTATTAATTGCTATCGCTGTAGCACTGCCAGTTGGCCAGGCTGTGATTTTAAAAATGCTGCCATTTGATAATAAGTCTGAGTTTCAAGTGTTGGTGGATATGCCCGAAGGTACCCCAGTGGAGCAAACTCAGCGAGTCCTTAAAGACTTAAGTGACTACTTGCTCAGCGTAGATGAAGTTGAACATCTACAACTTTATGCTGGTACTCACGCACCAATAAACTTCAATGGCCTTGTCAGACATTATTTTATGCGACAAAGCCAAGAGTTGGGTGATATCCAAGTAAACCTTGTCGACAAATCAGATAGAAGTAGAGATAGCCACGAAATCGCAACCTCAGTTCGCGATAAACTGCATGAGATAGCTAAACCCTATCAAGCCAATATTAAAATTGTTGAAGTGCCACCTGGACCACCTGTGTGGTCACCGATTTTGGCAGAGGTTTATGCCCCCACGACTGAATTGCGTGAGCAAACCGCCAAAGCATTAGAGCAACGCTTTAAGCAAACTGAACATGTGGTCGATGTGGATATTTATCTGCCCAGTGATGCGGCGCACTGGCGCTTAAATATTGATAGAAGCAAGGCGCAATTATTGGGTCTTCAATACTCTCAAATTGTCAATACCATCGCCACTGCGGTAGAAGGTGCAGATGTGAGTTATTTGCATAATAAAGATTATCAATTGCCGATCCCAATTAGATTACAGGCAAGCGAAGAATCTAAGCTTAATTTACAACAGATATTGTCATTAAGATTGACCAATGCCGAAGGAACAAGCATTAGCTTAAGCGACCTTGTATCAATTGAGCACGGCAACATCAATACCCCAATCATCCACAAAAACATGGTGCCGATGATTATGGTGGTTGCTGATATGGCAGGGCCAACAGATAGCCCACTTTACGGCATGTTCAGCATGTTTGCAGGCATAGAAGATGATAATGACTCCGGCATTAACCCTTACCCAATTAAACAGCATTTGATTAATCAACCCGATGGCTTAGATGAAGTGGCTATTTTATGGGATGGTGAATGGAAAATTACCTATGAAACCTTCAGAGATATGGGAATTGCCTATGCCATTGGGATGATAGCGATTTACTTATTGGTTGTTGGCCACTTTAAGTCCTATATCGTTCCTTTAGTGATTATGGCGCCTATTCCGCTGACTATTATTGGCGTGATGCCGGGCCATGCTTTATTGGGCGCTCATTTCACCGCCCCGTCCATGATTGGCATGATTGCCCTTGCCGGGATCATCGTACGGAATTCGATTTTACTCGTTGATTTCATCAATTTAGAAACAGCCAAAGGTGTGCCGCTGGAACAAGCAGTTATTCAGTCTGGCGCTGTGCGGGCAAAACCCATTATGTTGACTGCATTTGCAGCCATGATCGGTGCCCTATTTATCATTGATGACCCTATCTTTAATGGTCTAGCTATCAGTCTGATTTTCGGGATTTTTATATCCAGTATTTTAACTCTGGTGGTTATTCCAATTCTGTATTACAGCGTAATGAAAAATAAACAATTTATACAAGAATAAACAAGGTATTTAAGGAGATTCACATGTCTTTAGAAAGAGTTATTATGGCATTTGCCGGTTTTATGGTGTTGTTGTCATTGGCATTAACAGCTTGGCTAGATCATAACTTTATCTGGCTAACCGTGTTTGTTGGCGCTAATCTATTACAAAGTGCCTTCACTGGATTTTGCCCAGCTGCAATGCTGTTTAAAAAGCTAGGTGTCAAAACGGCCACTGAATTAGCAATTCTGCAAAAAGAATAAAAGGAACGCCTGTGCAACAACGACACTCTCGCTTTTTTCATCAAACAGTATTACTGGTTATTGGCTGCTTAGCATTGATGTTTTCAGCTATTTCAAGTGCTGAAGATAAGGTTCCAAGTGTGGCTTGGGATAATATTAATGCTGGAGCGATACTGCTTGATGTCCGCACTGAACTAGAGTTTGCAGCAGGACATTTAGAAGGGGCTATCAATATCCCTTTTGAAGTGGTGCTAAAAAAATTAACCGAGCAAAAGCTGTCAAAAGATACGTCAATCGTACTCTATTGTCGTAGTGGAAGACGCAGTGGCATTGCTACTGCAGAACTGGTCAAAGCCGGTTTTACTCAAAGCTATAATGGCGGTGGATTTGAAATATTGCGCGCACATGAGGCTAATTAATCTCGTTAACTGATCCCCACAACGACCTCAATATTGGTATCTATTTGTGACACAAAAAAGCCTCATTGATGAGGCTTTTTTAATGTCTAACTCTTTATCATTCATTACTCGTGAACTCGGTTTATTTGTATAGCCGAACATAAATGATAGCACTGACGTTAAAGGACTTTAACCATCGGAATACAGGCAAGATCGATCCCTCTAGGAGAATGCCAAACAGACTGATTATGACCTTCAAAACCACAACTTCTGTAGAATGCGGCTGCATTTAACGTGGCATCCAACCTCAGTTCTTTACAGTTTACTCGCCTTGCTTGAGCTTCTAGATGCATAAGCATTCGCTTACCTAAGCCTTTACCGAAAGACTCTGGGCGAACAAATATGGCATCGACCATACCGTTATCAACATCAAGCATACCAACACCAACCACTTTGTTTTCAATTTCAGAAACAAAACCATATTTTGCGAATGCATGAGCAAACTCTGTCGGTAACTCTCCATCTGTCCACTTAGTCAATATATCATCGCTATAGTGGCCTTTGCATTGTGATAAAATCGCCAGATTACGAATTTCAAATGCGTCTGGAGCATCGTCAATGGTTGCCTTTCGAATATGCATAACCACTCCATCTAAAAAGGTTTATTAGACATTAATGATTATACTTTTGAAAAACAACACCAAAGACGATTTGATTTAATCATTTCAGAACAAAACTTCAATGACCTAAGTAACTTCAATAACTGTATTCAATTCACCACATTCAGCTAGCGACTTTCACTTTCTCGATGCTATCGGCTATTTCCATAAAGCTAGGATTAAGGCTCACATCGATCGGGAGTTTTAATTTTCGCACGATATCATTTGCTGAAATAAGTCCCCGAATCACATCTCGTTGCTCATCGACAACCAAACAATGCTGATGCTGAGAATGTTTAAGCGTATCAATCACATCACAAATGCGCGCTTTTGAAAGTTCTTGGTAATCAATGCCTTTTAAGGCATCTTTTGGCAGCATGAAGTCGGACAATAATAACTGCTCCCTTGGGAAGCCTTGTGCGACATGTTTTTGCATTTCTTGGCTATGAAGCATTTGCAAACTGACTAAGCCCATAAAGTGGCCTTTTTCATCAATCACTATTTTGAGCCTAACATGGGATTGTTTCATCAAATGTTCAACATCGACAGCTGCGGTGTTCATTTTAATGACTAAAGGTTTGAGGGTTTTAAAATCGGTGAAAACTGCAGAGGCGGCAGAGAAAATATTGATATGCTCAGCCACTTCTGGCCGAGCGAGTAGATCTATTTTTTCAATAGTTTTTAACGATAGCGTCTTCATTGTCACATCCTTCATAGACTGTTCTAGTACAAATCCCAATTTGTTATCGAGTCTATTCTGGTTGCTTCAACATTTACCCGTTAAAACATATCTTGTAAAAAACATATTTTGTAAAAAACAGAGTCAGTAAAGATATTGAAAACTAAATATATAACCTTCTGAAACCGCTGTTTAAAACGGTCACAGCCCTAAAAGTTATTATATTATCCATTTTAAAAATGGCGCACGTCGTTATAACTAAGGCAAGGTTACTAAGACTTGGTAACCTACAAATTATAGTCCATATTTCGTTTGCTGTTACTTTAACTGCTCAGGTTGGATCATCAAACTGTTAGTGTCATCAGACAGCCAAATCTCGCCATCACTGATGCTCACTTGAATCTTCATGCTGCGCGCGACAAACACTTCCATAGCTTTAACACTGTCTTCATCAATATTAAATACTGACAGGTTCTTATAGCGTTGAAGCGCCTGTTCATTTTGCTGCCACCAGATAGGTACACTGCGACCCGCATATGTGATTAATTGCACTTGCTTTGAACGGCCGCACGCTTTGCGTAGCCATTTTTCATCAGTTTGGCCAAATTCAATCCAAAGCATGATTTCATCTGAAAGGCTCTTTTCCCATAGCTCTGGCTCATCATCAACACAAAGGCCTTTGCTAAACTGCAAAGCGTCTGAGGCATTCATAATAAACGCAAGAATTCTTACCATCATACGGCTATCAGTTTCTGAAGGATGCTGAGCAATCGTTAATTGATGGTCAGCATAGTAATTTCTGTCCATATCAGCAATTTGAAGTGCAGCTTTAAAGACGGTAGCTTTAGGCGCCATGAGGGTTCCAGTCAAATAAAAAAACCGAGTTTATACTGTTTAACTTCAGTATGAAACTCGGTTTATGATAAGCGGTTATCAAACAGACCTTATTTTACCACTCTCGGCATCAATTTTATAAAAATGAACTCAATCACGTTAATATTATAAAGCGCCAGGTTGTAGATGTTTGGCCATAGGAAAATGCGCTTTAAGCTTATTCAGTTTTTCTTGATTGACCACCAGTAACATCCTATCGCCATGTTGATATTTCTCAGTGATTTCGCTCAATGTAGGAATGCTTTCACGACTGGCATCACGTCTTACTAACTCATTAATATCGGTTAAGCTATGGTGGTTAGCACTACTTGCCTCATGCTTAACACCATCTTGAGTCATATCAGAATAAAACGTATCTATTTTTTGTAGTAATGGCATGGCGGCAATAGGAAGCAATCCTGCATTATCATTTTCATTAAATAATAAAATTTCACCTTCGGCGCCATAACTTTCAAATGCATCTTGGTAATGGCTTTGCGTGCCACTATCAAAACGATCATTATTGAGATTAAAAAAACGTTCCCAAAATAATCGTCTGTCTTTACCTGAAGTAATTTTATGCTGCACTTCAATGCGCTTAGAAGCGACGAAATCAAATAATGGACCCAATGATTGCGGTAATAACGTTTCAAGGCG
This sequence comes from Shewanella sp. 10N.7, assembly GCF_020806285.1. Classification (NCBI taxonomy): domain Bacteria; kingdom Pseudomonadati; phylum Pseudomonadota; class Gammaproteobacteria; order Alteromonadales; family Shewanellaceae; genus Shewanella; species Shewanella sp. 10N.7. The sequence goes on along the minus strand of NZ_JAJGZS010000035.1, from coordinate 22,311 downwards.
TGAGCGAATGGTACGAGCGAATACAGGCGCAGCACCAGCAGTACTAATCGCGACGACTAATCTTCCTCTGTCGACAATTGACGGGGTAATAAAGCGGCAGAAACTTGGATTATCGACAACATTTACCCAAATTCCTTTTTGAGTGGCCAAAACCGCATAATCCATATTCAGCTGTTCATTAGCCGTCGCCATGTAAATAACATCATAATCGGCAATGTCATCAGCGTGAACTGCACGTTGATAAAGCTTGATACGACCCTTTTGTTCATAAACACGGATTTCGGCAGCAATATCTGGCGCAATAACGTCGATTTCGGCTTCTGTACGAGATAATAAATCTAACTTTCTGGTTGCTACTTCACCAGCACCAACAATTAATACACTTAAATTTTTAGTATCCACAAACAATGGAAAGTATTGCATTGATTCGTCTCGAAATATCACAATGACCTGACTATAACCAATTTAATCAGTGATTGTCCTAGTCAATTTGGCTATCAAAGATAATCAATTAATATGATTTAACTCATTATCTTAGTTTTGGGTCATTGGTTATGGCTATTCGCTATTGGTATTCATTATGTATATTAGTTATGAGGTGTACTTTGGGGCGAACTGCATTGCCAACACAATTCAAAACTGCCGTCATTCATTTCATGACAATGTAAACATTGCCATTGAGGACGATCCATATCATGTGATTCAAGAATTGAGCGAGCTTGCTCTAATTGATTTTGGTTAACCCATAGATCGACAGTTTGCATTTCAGTAGGAAGTTCGCCGACTCCCCCTACTAATGCTTCGCCTGTGAGCTCGACCATGATGCCATTTGTTTCCAGTAGCCCTTTCCAAGTGTGCGCCTGGAGCAAGTTTCCACCAGTTAATAGTACTTTTCTATCTTCCATTATTATCCTTACTGCTATTGCTCTGCTGGCAAATTTTTAATTATCCTACTTGCAAATGGTTCTTGCTGTCGAGCATTGATTAAACTTTATACTCAATATATGCTCATGTTAGTTCTAAAAGGAGAACAATATGAATCTTCAAATATCAGGCATTTTTCAAATTACCAGCTGGGATGAAACCACCGATATCCAGCACCCTGATGGCGCGAAACAAACGTCAGCAAGTATTACCCAAATGTATTCAGGTGATCTTGAAGGGGTCAGCCAGCCTAAATACATTATGTGCTATACCGCCGACGGCATGGCAGTATTTTGCGGTTATGAAAACGTTGAAGTGAGTGTTAGTGGTAAATCTGGCAGTTTCGTATTACAGCATGATGGCAAGTTTGAAAATGGCATTGCCAGCAGCCGTTTTATGATTGTGCCTAATTCTGGCCAAGGTGAGTTAGTTAATATTCAAGGACACGGTACTTTTACTTCTGGTGAAAAAGGCCAAGCCCATTATCAAATCGAAGTGACTCAATTATGATCCCATTTACGATTACTCGATTACATACCAATTTTGGCATTATCAAAGCACAAGGGGTGTGGGAGGCTCAAGCGGTGGACAGTACCCAGGTTAACGTTTTAGAGCAACTTTCAACGGATGGTTGGGTTGAACTCGATGTATTGCACCCTGCTAATGGCCAGTTTATTGCCGCAATTTCTCCTCTCGTCTACCAACATTTGTTATCCCAACAAAACGCTTAATTCGCTAAATGACATTCACAAAAAAGCCACTCAATATTGAGTGGCTTTTGGGTTCGCTAATTATTAGCTATTTCCTTAATAAGTTAATCATTAAGGCATAACAGCGTCTTGATCAGCGCCTTCTTTTTCAATCTCAACAGGCATCATATGTTCACGACAGATCCCAAGCTTAACCGCTAAGAAACTTGCAACGTAAATAGATGAATAGGTACCCACAAAAATACCGCACAGCAATGCTGTTGCGAATCCGTGGATCATCGTGCCACCTTTAAGGAACAGTGCAATCACTACCACAAGGGTTGTCCCTGTTGTAATAATGGTACGGCTCATAGTTTGAGTAATTGACTTATTGACGACTTCATTAGGGCCGCCTTTACGCATCTTGAGGAAGTTTTCACGAACACGGTCATATACAACAATCGTATCGTTCAATGAATACCCGACAACGGTCAATAAGCCCGCTAATACAGTCAAATCAAACTCAAGTTGTAAGATTGAGAAAACACCTAAAGTAACGATAACGTCATGAGCAAGTGCCGCAACAGAGCCCATTGCTAAGCGCCATTCAAAACGGAATGATACGTAAATCAAAATACAAATTAACGCAACAATAACGGCTAGACCGCCCTGCTCGGCTAACTCTTTACCGACTTGAGGTCCAACAAACTCAACACGCTTTTGAATCACGTTCGAATCAATTGAACGAGCAGCTTCCATAACGGCACTAACTTGGTCATCACTTTTGATTTCTTCTCGTACCGGAAGACGAATTAATACGTCACGGCTTGAGCCAAAGTTTTGAACCACCGCACCTTCTGCTTCATCAGCATCAAGTCCGCTGCGCAGTTGAATCAAATCAACCTGCTGAGAAAACTCAAGTTCAACGACGGTACCGCCAGTAAAATCAAGTCCCCAGTTGATGCCTTTAACTCCTAAAGAGAGTAGAGAACCAACAACAAGAACAACCGATAAAAGACTGATAACCTTCGCATGCTTAAGGAAGTCGATCGCTTTGGTAACTGAAAATATTTGTAACATAGTCGACGTCTCCTTAAATAGACAGTTTCTTAACGCGTTTACCACCCCACATGAGATTCACGATGACACGTGTTCCCACAATAGATGTAAACATAGACGTTGCGATACCTATCATTAGTGTGACTGCGAAACCTTTTACAGCACCAGTACCCACAGCAAATAGAATCAAGGCAGTCATAAAGGTTGTGATGTTCGCATCGGCAATGGTAGAGAATGCATTCGCATACCCTTCATGAATTGCCTGTTGAACACTACGACCTGCTAACAACTCTTCACGAATACGTTCGAAAATAAGCACGTTGCCATCAACAGCCATACCGACTGTTAGTACCATACCTGCGATACCAGGCAAGGTTAAAACAGCACCAGGAATCATCGACATTACACCCACAACCATCACTAAGTTAGCGGTTAGCGCTAAGTTTGCGATGACGCCGAATGCACGGTAATAAATAAGCATAAAGATTAAGACAACTATCATGCCCCAGATCATCGCCATTTGACCGTTTTCGATATTTTCAGCACCAAGACTTGGACCAATTGTGCGTTCTTCAACAATCGTTACCGGCGCTATCAAAGCACCTGCACGTAGCAGTAACGCTAAACTTTGTGCTTCAGCATGGTCAAGACCATTAATCACGAAGTTACGGCCAAGACGTGCCTGAATGGTGGCAACTGAAATGACTTCTTCAATCTTAGTCATTTTCACTGTGCCATCAGGGTTACGTTGTCCGCTATCTTTATACTCAATAAATAAAGTCGCCATTGGTTTACCAATGTTGTCTTTAGTCACGTTTGAGAAGATATTACCGCCTTTAGCATCAAGGTTAATTGACACCTGTGGACGACTGTATTCGTCAAATGAAGGTTGAGCACCAGTGATATGATCACCCGTTAGCATTACTTCTTTTTTCAATACAGCAATACCGCCAGAACGACGTGGGTAAACCTCAGATGATGCAGGAACGCGGCCAGCAGCTGCTGCGGCTTGGTCAGCTTTATCATCTACCATGCGAAATTCAATCGATGCGGTTGCACCCAAAATCTCTTTTGCGTGCGCAGTATCTTGAACACCAGGTAACTGAACAATAATACGTTCTGCACCTTGACGTTGTACAACTGGCTCAGCAACACCTAATTCGTTAACACGATTACGAATAGTGGTGATGTTTTGCTGAAGTGCGTCTTCTTTGATTTGACTCAAATAAACATCACTCATGCTTGCGTATAAAGCATAGTTTTCGCCAACGCTACCGTCGGTGAATACCATTTCATTGCTTAACGATTTCAAATAACGTTCAGCTTTAGCAAGATTGTCAGCATCACGGAACTTGATTTCTAAGCCTTTAGCCGTTTTACGAACGCCGGCATAACGGATTTTCTGTTCACGTAATTGGCTTCTGAAATCAGCAATTTTGGCTTCTTCCATCTTACGAATGGCTTCGCCCATATCCACTTCCATTAAGAAATGAACACCGCCACGTAAATCAAGACCCAATTTCATTGGCGTCCCACCCATGGCATCAAGCCATTCAGGGGTAGCTGGCGCTAAGTTTAATGCAACGGTATATTTGTCACCTAAACTTTCTGCAATTGCTTCTCTTGCCAATAATTGCTGTTCAGCATTTTGAACACGGACAATTAATTGTCCATCTTCGAGCTCAGCGCGCTTTACCGCAATGCCTTTACTCTCAAGTAATCCATTTACTGACGATAGTGTTGAAGCTGTTACTTCTGCGCCACGAGTCGCTACGACTTGTACCGCATGATCCTCACCATAAAGGTTTGGAATTGCATAGAAACCACCAATGGTGAGGACAAGCAACACCATGATGTTTTTCCACATTGGGTATTTATTTAACACACCTGAGCCCTCTTGGCTTACAACGACTGGATAGAACCTTTAGGCAATACCGCTGCAACATAATCCTTCTTGATAGTGATTTGACTTGTTTCATTGATGCTCAATAAAAGGTAATCACTGTCTTCGCTGATTTTAGCAATCTTGCCTAAAATGCCGCCGCTTGTTAGCACTTCATCGCCTTTGCTTAATGCTGACATTAGGCTTTTGTGCTCTTTAACGCGCTTTGACTGAGGACGGAAAATCATAAAGTAGAAAATCAAGCCAAAAACTACTAGCATGAAAATCAGTTCCATCGTGCCGCCACCTTGTGGTGCGCCAGCTGCGTTTGCGTATGCATTTGAAATTAACATATTACTCTCTTCTTGTTTTCTAGATTAAAAATCAGTCTTGTAATTCTGGTACTGGTGGGACTTCACGACCCAACTTAGTATAAAAATCCGTAACGAAGGCGTCTAATGTACCCGTCTGAATAGCACCACGCAAACCTTCCATCAAAATTTGATAGTAACGTAGGTTATGAATGGTGTTTAAACGCGCACCTAAGATCTCATTACAGCGATCTAAGTGATATAAATAAGCACGTGAATAATTCTTACAGGTATAACAATCACAGCTTTCATCTAAAGGAGCTGTATCATCGCGATGACGAGCATTACGAATTTTGATGACACCTTCAGAAGTAAATAAGTGACCGTTACGGGCATTACGAGTTGGCATAACACAGTCAAACATGTCTACACCACGGCGAACGCCTTCCACTAAATCTTCTGGTTTACCCACGCCCATTAAGTAACGCGGTTTTTCTTCTGGTAGCTGAGGACAAACATGCTCTAAAATGCGATGCATGTCTTCTTTTGGCTCACCAACTGCCAAACCACCCACGGCGTAACCATCGAAACCAATGTCAGTTAAGCCTTTAACGCTTTCGTCGCGTAAATCTTCATATACACCACCTTGAACAATACCAAATAAAGAATTTGGATTTTCTAAGCGGTTAAACTCGTCACGTGAACGTTGTGCCCAACGCAGAGACATCTGCATTGATTTACGTGCTTCGTCATGCGTTGCTGGATACGGAGTACATTCGTCAAAAATCATCACGACATCGCTGCCTAATGAGTTTTGGATTTGCATAGACTTTTCAGGGTCTAAGAAAATCTTTTCACCATTAATTGGTGAACGGAAATGCACACCTTCTTCGGTAATTTTACGGATGTCGCCCAAGCTAAATACTTGGAATCCACCTGAATCGGTTAAAATAGGACGCTGCCAGTTCATGAAGTCGTGTAAGTCACCATGCTTGCGCATAATTTCTTCACCAGGACGTAGCCATAAATGGAATGTATTACCCAGTAAAATATCCGCACCCGTCGCACGAACTTCTTCTGGTGTCATACCTTTAACGGTACCGTAAGTGCCAACAGGCATAAAAGCAGGTGTTTCAACCGTGCCACGTTCAAAAACTAAGCGGCCGCGACGTGCGCGTCCGTCTGTTGTATCAAGTTCAAAATTCATAAATCACCTTGCCAGATAAACAGTCTGACTCGTTGTTGTTGCATAAGACATGAGGGCATAAGTGATAACTTCAAGTAATAAGTTAAAATTAACCCAAAAAAATACCCACCTCTGTGGGCGGGTATTTTAGATCAAAATCAATCGTTACGGGGCTTTTTTCGTTAAAAACATGGCATCGCCATAGCTAAAAAAGCGGTATTTTTGTTCGATCGCGTGTTGATAGGCATTCATTACATTATCAAAACCTGAAAATGCACTAATTAGCATGATCAAAGTTGATTCTGGTAAATGGAAATTAGTCACCATGGCATCAATCACTTTGAACTGATAACCAGGAAAAATAAAGATATCGGTATCGCCTTTAAATTCAGCAAGCGGATTATCACCACTGGCCTTCGCCGCACTTTCAAGTGAACGTACTGAGGTCGTACCTACAGCAATGACTCGATTGCCCGCTTGTTTAGTTGCCGCGATTAAATCAACCACTTCTTGAGAGACTTCAGCCCACTCAGAATGCATCACATGCTCATCAATGGTATCAACACGAACAGGTTGAAAAGTCCCAGCCCCGACATGCAAAGTCACAAAAGCAATATTCACGCCTTTGTCTTTTAATGCAGCCAGCATCGCATCATCAAAATGCAAGCCTGCAGTTGGCGCAGCTACCGCACCAGGGGTTTGGTTATATACGGTTTGATAACGCTCTTTATCAGTGTCTTCATCTGGGCGGTCAATGTAAGGAGGCAGTGGCATATGCCCCACTTCTTCTAGCACTTCAAGAATCGTTTTATCAGAATCCAGTTCTAATTCGAATAGCGCGTCATGACGCTTAAGCATCTTCATTTCATAACCGCCATCTAGGATGACAATTGAATCAACTTTCGGCGATTTTGAACAACGAACGTGAGCAAGAATACGTTTATCATCAAGCATTCTTTCAACAAGAATTTCGAGTTTACCGCCTGAGGCTTTTTGGCCAAATAGACGCGCGGGAATAACTCGAGTGTTATTAAACACCATCAAATCGCCACTATTTACTTTCGACAACACGTCAGTGAATTGCTGATCTGCTAATGCACCGCTATTGCCGTCAAGGGTCAATAATCTTGATGCATTTCGCTCCGCCATTGGGTAGCGGGCAATAAGTTCATCTGGTAAATCAAAAGAAAAATCAGCAACGCGCATATCTATACTCTTTTAAAGACAATAAAAACGGCCGCTAGTCTAGGACTACTGACCATGAATATCAAGTTTAGACGGTGATTTAATCTTTGGTTTGCCAGCAGCAGGAAACAAATATCTGAATGTGATTGAGTAAAGAATCGATCCACATTGAATGCTGAACCAAATTTCAGTTCAGCTTTTAACCGTTCGGAGGGTTACTTAATATTGGGCGATTTGAATTGATGGATATTGTTATCCACTTCGGCTGCGGATTTCGCGGCATCAGTTTCTTCAGCTAAAGAGTTATTTTCAGGTAGAAAAGATTGCTTTTCGAATCGAAGGTCAACTTCAATTTTTGTACGCTTGCGATTAGGTTGTTGACCCAGTACTGACATTATCCAGTTTTTCATCATCCATGATCCTTAAACCGATTTTTATAATTAGACGTAACATCCCTGAAAATAATACCAATGACATTTGAGTAGAAATCTATATGATTGAAACTAGACTTAAAAGATGTCAGCAGGCGTTTAACTTTTCACTACGTGGTTAAGCATCATACTGAAAAATTCAAAAAATAAAAGTACAAAATATGAACTTTCTTGCTCACCTACATTTAGCCGATATCAGCAATACTCATTTAGCAGCCAATCTCGCTGGTGACTTTGCAAAAGGCGATATAAAACACTTCCCACAGCATTTACAGCAAGGGATTTGGCTTCATAGGCAGATAGATCAAATAACTGATAGCCATGAATTAATTGTGGACTTAATCAAATTATTCCCAAAATCATCTCGCCGAGTCGCACCAATATTGGTGGATTTAGCCTTTGACCATTACTTGGCCTTTTATTGGGATGAATATCATCAGGAGCCTTTGGCTGACTTTACTCAAAAAGCTTATCGCAGTCTTGAGGACACTTCTGACTTACCGGAAAAGTTGCAACTCATCATTCCCAGCATTATCGAACAAGATTGGCTATCCAGCTACCAAACTAAACAAGGATTGAATAAAGCCATTGAAGACGTGAGTCGGAGAATTTCAAAACCTGAATTGTTTAACACGGCCATCAAAGATGTAGATACATTATATGTCGATATTGAAATTGCATTTAGAACCTTTTATCCGCAATTAATGGCATACAGTCGAATTTATAGTAGAAAAACACCTGAGCAATACCTGCCATAGTCAGGTCAAGCACCGACGCGTATAATCCACCAGAGCAAGCTAGATTAGACCATTATTGTTATTCGCTGTGCGTTAATCATTACTGCACAGCGAAAACTTTGCTAAAATACCCCACTATTTTGTAAACCGATGCGACTTCATGCAAATTTTTGATTACCAACCACCTAGTATTCCTTGGCTAGATATCCGTTATAAAGACCGCGATATCATTGTCATCAATAAGCCAGCTGGATTACTCGCTAATCCGGGTAAAGCACCTGCGACACATGACTGTGCTATTACACGAGTGCAAAAACTATTTCCTGAAGCCATCTTAGTGCATCGTTTAGACTGTGATACCTCAGGTGTAATGGTATTTGCTCGTAATAAGAAGGCCGAATCTCATTTAAAGACCCAATTTCAAGACCGTAAAACCAAAAAGGTTTATATCGCAGAGGTTAAGGGCCAACTTGAGAGTGACTCAGGCACTGTAGATTTGTCATTAGCAGCCGACAAAACTAACCCGCCTTTTCAGATTGTATCTGAACAAGGAAAAACAGCGGTTACGCATTATGAAGTGATTGAAAGACACCCAGAGCATACTCTGGTTAAACTGATGCCAGAAACAGGTAGAACACATCAACTGCGCGTTCACATGCTAGCACTCAACCATGTGATATTAGGTGATGCATTTTATGCTGATGAGAATACCATCGCGCTAAGAGATAGATTGAGCCTGCACGCGCAAATGCTAACAATTACCCATCCTTACACGCAAAAGCAGCGAACCTTTTTCAGCAAGCACCCTTTTAGTGACTAAGGTAAAGGGCTAGCAGCTAAGATTTAGTGATTTAGTGATTAGTAATTTGCCCAATGACTAAAATAAAAAAACCGCTCATATGAGCGGTTTTTTTAGCTTATAAAGTAGTCTTTATTAGCTGTTTTCTTTCGCTTCCGCCGCTTCACATGCTGCAGCAGTGAATACGACATCGGTAGAACTGTTTAATGCTGTTTCAGCAGAGTCCTGAACCACACCAATAATGAAACCAACAGCAACCACTTGCATCGCCACATCATTTGAAATGCCAAATAAGCCACAAGCTAATGGAATTAATAATAGCGAACCGCCAGCAACACCTGACGCACCACAAGCTGATACCGCTGCAACCACACTTAATAACACAGCGGTTAAGAAGTCGACTTGAATACCTAAGGTATTTGCAGCTGCAAGCGTCAGCACTGTAATCGTAATTGCCGCACCGCCCATGTTAATGGTTGCACCTAATGGAATGGATACTGAATAAGTATCTTTATGAAGTTTTAACTCTTCACACAATGCCATATTCACTGGAATATTCGCTGCACTTGAGCGCGTAAAGAATGCAGTCACGCCACTTTCACGTAAACATTTCAGTACCAATGGATAAGGATTGCGTCTGATTTTTATGTACACAATAATCGGGTTAACCACTAATGCGATAAACAGCATTGAACCCACTAACACACCCAATAATTGAGCGTATCCCGCTAATGCTTCAAAACCTGTGGCTGCAATTGTGCCAGAAACCAAACCAAAGATACCAATAGGTGCGAAACGAATTACGAAACGAACGATTTTAGTTACGCCGTCACTTAAATCTGACACCACTTTCTTCGTTGAATCACTCGCATGATGTAATGTGATCCCCAGACCCACAGCCCACGCTAAAATACCAATATAGTTACCTGTTAATATGGCATTTACTGGGTTATCTACAATTTTGAATAGCAATGTATTCAATACTTCTGCAATGCCTTGTGGCGGGTTAGACCCTTCAACACCACCTGCAAGTAATAACGTTGTTGGAAATGCAAAACTAAATGCCACAGCCGTTAATGCAGCAGCTAACGTGCCAACCAAATACAAGCCGATAATAGGTCGCATATTGGTTTGGGTGTTTTTCTTTTGATTTGCAATTGATGATGCCACTAAGACAAACACTAAAATAGGTGCAACAGCTTTCAACGCTTCAACAAATAAACTACCTAAAAATGACACTTGAGTAGCTGCTGAGGTTGAAACTGTGGCGAGGATAACACCGAGAACAATACCGACGAGAATTTGTAGCACTAAGCTACCGTTAGCAACCCGCGCTAACAGTGATTGATTTTGATTCATTGCTTGACCTATGATTATTATATTTATGGCTTTTAATAAGCTCTAATATTTGTGCGGCTTTTAATAAGCTCTGATAGGTATATATCGGATGAAATGGCTAAAGTCTAGTCTGAGGGCAAAATGATACGCTAATATTACTCACTAGTTCCAAACAAACCACATTTAGCCAACATGTGACCAATTATAATGCAGTAGGTTAAAACCCTAGCAAAACCACTATTTAGCACCACGTAGCATGGCATCGATTAATTCATGGGCATCAAATTTGGTCAGCGCTTCATTGGCGCCGACTTGCTTAGCTTGACTGACACTTATCTCACTGGAAAGCGAAGTATGCAAAATGATGTACGCGTTCGCTAGCTCAGGATTGTTCTTTACTTCAAATGCTAACTCATAGCCATCAAGTCCTGGCATTTCAATATCACTGACTAAAATATTAATAGGTTTTTGTTGGGCTGCTGCATCACGCATTATTTGCAATGCATCATGACCATCTGAAGTCACATCATATGGAATGTTAATCGAGTCGAGCGCATCGGATAATTGCTTTCTGGCAACCTTGGAATCATCCACCAATAAAATACGCATCGGCTTTAATTGTTCACGCTGAACATCTGTCAGTATTGCGCGGTTTGCAGCAGGATCATGTGGGAATATTTTAGCCATCAGAAGTTCAACATCGAGTAGTTGAACTAATTTATTATCTAAGCGCGTCACCCCAGTTAAAAACACATTATGACCTAGGTTGGACGCTGGCGCTTCAATGTCGCGCCAATTACACTCAATGATTTTATCGATGGCTCTGACTAGAAAACCAATCACCATTCTCTGGCAATCAGTGATAATCACATAACAATCTTTTTGCTCATCTGGCGAAATAGCTTTAAAGCCAATAGCTGCTGCCATATCAATCACGGCAATAGTATTACCACGAATAGTCGCTGCGCCAAGAATTGATGGGTGAGAACGTGGAATTTTGGATAAATTACTAAATGGGACAATTTCGCGGATCTTCAACGTACCTAAGGCAAATTGCTGAATATGAGAGAGATGAAACAGTAACAGCCCCTGAGATTGGCTCGCTTTGCTCTTCATAAAATCACCCATTAAAATACATTAAATTGAGTTAACCATACCGATAATAACATATCAAATTTAGGCGAAACTAATTGAGTTTTAGGGGTTAAAGCTGTGACTCTATTGGCAATAATGCAAGAAAATCCGCAAAGAATTTGCGCCAAAAACCTGCGCCTGGTTCTGCATAAATAACCTTGCCATCTGTATTGTCTATCCAGACCAAGTCGCCATCTTCGATAGCGAGTTCATAGGCTTTAGAAACGGCTGACTCAGTTAACCCTGCAACCATGTCTTTGGCTAATTGTTGACTTTCAATCACAATGCCCATTTCGGTATTAATCAATGCTGAACGAGGGTCGAAATTAAAAGAGCCGACAAAGACCATGTCTTCATCAATGACGAATGTCTTAGCGTGCAGGCTGCTACGACTACTGCCCTTCCAGCTGGATTTTTTCTCAGTTGGACTGCCTTTTACTTCGTAAATTTTAACCCCGCCTTCAACTAACTTTTGACGGTACTGCTGATAACCTGCATGAACAGCAAGTACATCCGTCGCCGCTAAGCTGTTTGTAACAATGGTAATGTCTTTACCTTGTTTTACTCCTTTAATAAAAGCATTTGTTGCCGCATCTCCTGGAACAAAATACGGTGACACAATCACTAATCTTTGCTGAGTTTGATTAAAAAAGTAGTTTAGATCATCAAGTAAAATGGGAGTGTCGCTACTCGCTTTGAGCTTATTGGGTGGGTCATAGACAACATCAGCTTTACCCCAGTACCACTGCACAGACTGGTTTTTAAGCCTTTCTAGCAGACTGCTGTTCTCAAGGCGTTTATAGTATTCACTACTCGCTAATGTCGCTTTATAATCTGCCGCTTCTTGGATCAATAGTTCAAGGTTGGTATTTATATCGTTGGCAGGAACAAGCTGTTGAATGCTTTGAACTTGTTTAGAGTTCCAATAGGTATCAAACTGGGTTGAGACGTCATCAACAGCCTCACCGATAGTCAGTACATCTAAGTCACCAAATTCGACATCTTCGTTTGCAGAAAAATATTCAGCGCCAATATTTCTGCCGCCCACAATGCTCACTAAGTTATCTATGGTTAATGACTTATTGTGCATGCGATGATTCATGCGAGTGAAATTAGTAATGAATGCAATGCCACGATAATGTCTTTCATAGGAAGGGTTAAATAGCCTTACAGAAATATTAGGATGATTAGCAATCACCATCCATCCATCATCATAGCTAGCAGTGGTCATATCATCTAATAAAATACGCACTCTCACACCACGCTCAGCTGCTTGATATAAAAACAGCGTGAGCATCTTACCGACATCATCATTGCGATAAATGTAGTACTGCAAATCAATGCTTGTTGTTGCGCTTTCAATCATTGCTAAACGAGCGATGAATGCATCAAGGCCATCAGCTAAGGTTTTAACACCGGTTAATTCTGGTTTTTTATGCGATTCGACATATTCCGCTAACACTGAATCTTTGGGGGGAGCAAGTTTATATTGAGGCTCTAAAGGTTCAAATTCCACCTGAGATGCACAACCGGAAATAAAAAAGGCAAACACAAAACATAAGATAAATATGTATTTATTGTTGTGCATTCACCGATTCCTTTCTCGTTATGGATTTAAACCTTTGATCCTATTCTAGGACAACTCATTCTAGGACAACTCATTCTAGGATAACTAATCTTGCAAAGCATATAGCACGTCAAAAACTAATTGATCCCAGCCTTCTGAACTAAATGCGATATCGCGGATACTGCGCACTTGGCTTACCGCGTGAACAGGGGCAGCGCCATTATCCATCAAATAATACGCCATCATAATACCCGTTCTATCTTTGCCTGAGCGACAATGTATCAACACGGCAATATTATCAGCCTCACATTGACGAATAAATGCCAGCGCTTTTGGCGCTTGTTCAGTGCAAATAGCAACGTCACCTTCCTGTGGCGGAATATTTCTTGAAAAAGGCGTACACAGGTAGCGAATACCTAACGCTGCTAGTTGATCCTCATCGACACCTTCACCGTTATTGAGCGATACAATCGCACCAATACCAGCGGTTTTTAACTCTGCGACATCCCATTCATGTTTATTGGGACCACTTCGACCGGCGATAACGCCATCTACTAACCAAAATAACTGCTTCATATTTAATGGTTGCTCTTAAATTTATGATTCGGGTTTATTTATCATTTAACGTAGAATCAATCCCTGAACCTCATAAGCTTCCATTATTCAAATGGTATTATTGAGCACTGTCATCTTTATCGCTATCTTCTTTAGCAATACCAGCCCAAATATCAACATTAACAGGTGCTTGTTTTTTCTTCTTTTTCTTACCCGTACCAGCTGGTTTTGCCATTGGCTTTTCTACAGCATATTCATCGTCAGGCATTTCTTCATCAGGTTCAAAGCCAACAAAGGTTTCACGCTCTAAACGAATTTTGTTCTTTTTCTCGATAATACTGAAATGATGGTAATCAGCATGGGCAATCAAAGATAACGCTAAGCCCACTTCACCAGCACGGCCACTGCGACCAATACGGTGCATATAATCAGCTGGGCTTCGTGGTAAATCAAAATTAATCACCACTGGCAGTTTCTCAATATCTAAACCACGGGCTGCAATATCGGTGGCAATTAACACTTCAATATCGCCTGCTTTAAAGCCCTCTAAAACGCGGTTACGTGCGCCTTGACCTTTATCACCATGAAAGACTTCCGCAGTTATGCCACGCTTTGATAATTTATCGGCTAGATGCTTACAGCTATTTTTCGCATTGACAAAGATAAGCGCTTGGCGCCATTTATTTTGCTTAATTAGCTCAGCAAGAAGCGCAGTTTTCTTTTCACGATTTACCGTAAACACCCGTTGTACTAATGTGCTGGCATCCGCGCTCTGCAATTGGATTTCAACAGGGTCTTGCAGCAGATTATCTGTCAGTGTGCGAACTTCTTCAGGGAACGTCGCAGAGAACAACAAGGTTTGTTTTTTCTGTGGTATTAAGGCAAGCAAAGATGATAACTCTTCAGTAAAACCAAGACTCAGCATTCGGTCAGCTTCATCAAGCACTAAGGTTTCAACTTTATCTAACTTAATCGCATTGCTCGAAATCAAATCAAGTAAACGCCCAGGAGTTGCCACTAAAACATCTGTGCCGCCACGTAGCGCTAACATTTGCGTATTGGCTGATACACCACCAAACACGGCTGTTGATTTAATTGCACCATTAAAATGAACAGCATAAGACTTCACACTGTCAGCAACTTGTTTTGCAAGCTCTCGTGTAGGCACTAGCACTAATGCCGAAACAAAGTTGCCTTTATCTTTTTTAGCACCTTGTTGGGCTTGATGGATTTTTTGCAGAATGGGTAAAACAAATGTAGCAGTTTTACCTGAACCCGTATTGGCGCCAGCTAATAGATCTTTTCCTGCAATAACACTCGGAATAGCCTGTGCCTGAATAGGTGTTGGCGTTTTATATTCCATTTCCGCAAGACGATTGTTAATAGGTGCAATAAGGCCAAGTTCGGCAAAAGATGTTGCACTTGTCTGCGAAGTAACAGGAGAGTTGTTAGCTGATGTCATTAATTATGGATGCTCAAATAAAATAGAAATTGGATATAGCTTTGAGAGTATTTTAGCTTATTTGAGCAGGTTAAGTTAGCGATATTGCGCATGCTATGCGCATTTAATAAGCTAAATGATACATAGCAGCTAAAAAGTGGACTCAAGCTAGATTAGAAATGATTAAAACTAAAGAAATGCCCTCATCAATAGCTCGCTAATATTTAATGAATGACTTCATTCGCTCTTAGCTTAATCTTAGTGAGTCCATCCTTTACAAGTTGACCCCTTCCAAGTTCAATAAAAATTGCTTCATTTCAAGTCCGTAAGCATAACCCGTTAAGCTGCCATCTTTGCCAATCACTCGATGACAAGGCACAATTATCGCAATTGGGTTTGCGCCATTTGCGGCGCCAACAGCCCTAACCGCTTTGGGGCGTTCAACCGTATCGGCAATGGCCGCATAACTACAAATATCGCCAAAGGGCAGCGCCTTTAATGCTTGCCAAACTTGCTGCTGAAACTCAGTTCCTTTGGCTGCTAACTTGACATCAAAAACTTGCCTTTCACCTGAAAAATACTCGCGTAATTCTTCAATAGCTTGAATAACAAAAGCTTTCGCTTGATTGACCTCTCCTGAGTCCGCCTGAGATAACGCATCCAGTGTGGTTGATTCAGCTACCACTTGTAAGTGAGTCAGCCCATGCGTTGATGCTTGTAGTTTCAGATAGCCCACAGGACTAGCAATAACCTGTTGAAACACTGGCGGTTGATTATTAATTTTCATCATTTTTCCATAATTGAAAGGTTAAATAACTGCCCCAAGGGCTGACTTGCTGACTGATTTTCTCTACAAGCTGTTGATAATATTTAGGTGTAAAGTCTGTCGTAGTTCCTAAAGTAATGTCTTGCTTTGCTATGAGTGCTTTAAGTCTATTTTTAATCACTAAATCGCCACCCAAAAAGATATTAGGGTCACTTTCTCCGCGCATTCTGGCGTAAGCAATAGTCCATGGGCCTATGCCTTTCACCTCAATCCAGGCTTCGGGTGAGGCTAACGGATTCTCAGCAACGAATTGACCTAACCCGTTTAATGCACGTTTTCTGGCGCCAGGCATTTTAAACTCTTCAAGTCCTGCTGTGGCAACCTGTTCAGCCTTAGGAAAAAAGAGCACTTCTCGCTGGCCTATGACTGCTTTATCGCCGTAATTTACTGCTAGCACATTAAGCAATTTACTCGCCTGAATGACGCTCACCTGCTGCCCTAACACAGCTCGGCAACCTGCCTCAAAAACTGATGCTGTCGCGGGGTTCCTAAGGCCAGATGATACACGCATTCCCATAGACACTAATGGAGAAAAAGAAGCTTCTATTACATCCATATCAGCGTCTAAATCTAATATTTTTCTTACATATTGAACAACTTGAAATAAATAGCCAATATCTTGCTCACGTTCGAATTGCACATTCAATAACAGCTGGTTTTTTGCGTTAACTTCTGAGATTTCAAATGTGCCTCTAATTGAAATATCATCAAAACCCAGTGAAAAACTACGCCCATATGTGAGCGACTGTTCATCAAGCCACTCCATACCTTCAACCGCGCGAACTTTGTAAAATGCCCATAAATCAGACCATAAAAATGGCGGACGGTAATCCAGCAATAAGTTAATCCCATGGGAGAAACTGGCATGTGTATCAAGAGCTGGTTTGTCTTTAATCCCTTTCCTGGCAATAGGATTAGTATTCGTTTTAGCAGACGGTGAACGCCTTAATTGAGATGGCGTCAGTTGCAGTTGCGCTTTAAACACTTCATTAAATCGTCTAATACTATTGAAACCTGCCGCCATGGCCACATCGGTAATAGGTAGCTGTGTTTGATGCAATAATTGTTTGGCAAACATTAACTGGCGGTATAGAGCATATTTTTTGGGCGATGTTCCAAGCTGTTTGTTAAATATTTGACTCAAATAGCGAGAACTTATGCCAAGACGTGCAGACAATTGGGTTAACGATTCTGCATTTTCACCACTTAAACACCCTGCATCAATCAAGCTAATGGCACGCAGTAAACTGGTGTTGGTTCCTTTCCAAGCGTTAGATTGTGGCGCACTGTCAGGCCTGCAGCGTAAACAAGGTCTAAGCCCAGCTTCTGCAGCTTTGATCGCTGAATCAAAATAAACCACATTTTGCTCTTTTGGCGGCGATGCTGGACAAATTGAGCGACAAAAGATACCTGTGGTTTTAACCCCAATGAAAAATCGGCCATCAAAACGTGCATCTCGACTTAGTCTGGCTTGTCTGCAGGTATCATCAGGTAAATGGCAATGATTATAAGCAAGCGAAGACAAACCTATTGGCATCTCGTTTGATTGATGGGTATCCGTTTTATTAATAGCTTTCATGGCGGCGTAAACTAACTCACAATCTTAAAATGTGAATCTACTTTAACCAAAGTTGTCGCCGCTCACTAGCGGAAAACGGAACTCAATGTTGATTTAATGCTAACATCAATTGTCATAATCAATTCAACACTTCGTTCACAAGTTACGGTATCCTATCGTTAACTAATATTTGTTTGAGCTGTTGATGTTTAAATTTTTCGAATCGTTAACCAATCCCCTTCCTCAAGAAGAGCCGTCGCAAGCCCCTAAAGGCGTATATGCTTTCTGCCGTCATTACACTCGCGGGTTTGAAAAGCATCTAATCATTATGTCGATATTAACCGCTATTTTGGCCATTTTAGAGGTGTCTTTATTTGGTTTTATGGGCAAATTAGTAGACTGGTTAGTCACTAAAAACCCTGAGACATTATGGCAGGATGAAGGGAACACCCTCATTGGTATGTCCGTAATTGTCTTAGTGGTGATCCCTGCATTGGTCTGGCTGCATGCTTCTATTGTTCATCAGACACTCTTGGGTAACTACCCGATGGCGATACGCTGGCAAGCACACCGTTATTTGCTTAAACAAAGCGTTTCGTTCTATCAGGACGACTTTGCCGGACGTATTGCCACCAAAGTAATGCAAACCTCACTAGCTGTGAGAGAAACCGTGATGAAATTGCTTGATGTACTGATGTACATCATTATTTATTTCACCTCAATGCTAGTGATGATTGCCAGTGCTGATGTGCGTTTAATGCTACCGATGCTAGTGTGGTTATTTGCTTATGTTGCTATTCAGTGGAAACTCGTGCCGAAATTAAAAGCGATTTCTACTAAGCAAGCTGATGCACGCTCGACCATGACAGGACGAATTGTTGACAGCTACACCAATATTTCAACCGTAAAGTTATTCTCGCACACCAAACAAGAAGCAGATTACGCCCAAGACAGCATGATGGGCTTCTTACAGACTGTGTATGGTCAAATGCGTCTAGTGACTATCATTAACGTATTGGTTCAAGCGATTAATTATTTGTTGGCATTTACCATTGCGGCAGTCTCGATTTGGTTATGGGCCGATAACGCCATCACTGTGGGTGCGATTGCAATCGCTGTCAGCTTGGCATTGCGCCTAAATGGCATGTCTCAATGGATCATGTGGGAAATCAGCTCACTGTTCGAGAACATAGGTACAGTAACAGATGGGATGAACACCTTATCGAAACCGATTGAAATTGAAGATAAAACAGATGCTAAAGATATCGTTGTAGACAATGGTAAAATTGATTTCAATGATGTCAGCTTTAATTATGGTGAAGCATCTGGTGTCATTAACGACTTGAACTTGAACATCAAAGCGGGCGAGAAAGTCGGTTTAGTGGGTCGCTCTGGCGCAGGTAAATCTACATTGGTAAATTTGCTAATGCGATTTCATGATGTAGAAAAAGGCCACGTTGCAATTGATGACCAAAAGATCACCGATGTCACTCAGGACTCTTTGCGCTCAATGATTGGCATGGTGACTCAAGATACCTCATTACTGCATCGCTCCATTCGTGAAAACATCCTTTATGGCGATCCAACAGCGTCAGATGAGCAATTACTGGCGGCAATTGAACAGGCTCAAGCCAGTGAGTTCATTAAAGACTTATCAGATCCCTTTGGTAATACTGGACTTGATGCACAGGTCGGCGAGCGCGGTGTTAAATTATCAGGTGGTCAACGCCAACGTATCGCGATTGCCCGTGTGCTGCTTAAAAACGCGCCAATTTTGTTACTCGATGAGGCAACATCAGCTCTCGATTCTGAAGTAGAAGCAGCGATTCAGGAAAGTTTATATGAATTAATGCAAGGTAAAACTGTGATTGCCATTGCCCATCGCTTATCAACCATCGCAGCAATGGACAGGTTAATTGTCTTGGATAAGGGCAAGATTGTTGAACAAGGTACACACCAGGAATTGATAAAGTCGGGGGGTATTTATGCGCAGTTATGGGCACACCAAACAGGTGGTTTCCTCGGTATAGATTAATCGCTTATAAAATAACGATTCGTTTTCCCCTACTAAGCCGTTCAATGCATGTTGAGCGGCTTTTTTAGTGGTTTGATCAAGCTCTAATTAAACGAACCCAGTCAATCACACATGTATTGGGTTACCTGCGAAAACTGAGCATTCCACAAAAAAGGTCAGAGATGTAGAGGGAAATAGAGAAAGAGTTAGAGACAGACACAAAAATAGACTTAGATTTATGAAGTAAGTAAAGAAAACGCAACGGCTTTAAAGTACGAATTAAATATTTGAAATGAAGAATCTTTAGAAAGGTAAAACAGGAATAAAAAGAAATGGTGGTCGATACTGGGCTCGAACCAGTGACCCCCTCCTTGTAAGGGAGGTGCTAT
>NZ_JAJGZS010000035.1:0-2189 GCF_020806285.1 Shewanella sp. 10N.7 | reverse complement strand
ACCAGTGACCCCCTCCTTGTAAGGGAGGTGCTCTCCCAGCTGAGCTAATCGACCTCGCTGTGTGGGGCCGTATTATAGGGAGCAACGAAATACTGTCAACGACTTTTTCACGAAAAAAGCTCAGCCGCGCTAAAAACGTGCGGCTTGTTGAATTGTTAGGCGCTTTATAACGTCATTTGTCTCAATAGTGTTGCAACTAGAGAAGAATTGAATATTGTAATTATGGAGTAAAGCTCGTATCCAGCTAAACATGCCTTGTTTTGAGACTTGTAAGTTTCACTTCAATAAAAGCTTCGACGACAAAGTTGAGCAATCAGTTCACTCTTTAGCTATAGTTTTTCGCTCACAGAGCTGATTATGATGCTGCTTATTGATGTAGTTTAAATTATCAATAGTGAAACTCGCATAATAAGGTGGTTTGGGTATAGAATATCGGCCACTTTATTATATCTGTCTTTATATAGACGTTTTTGAAATAGGTCAGTGTCCCATTATGACAACTAAGACGCGTTTTGCTCCTAGCCCAACAGGCTTTTTACATGTAGGTGGTGCTCGTACAGCACTTTATTCTTGGCTTTATGCCCGCGCAAACCAAGGTGAGTTTGTTTTACGTGTAGAAGATACTGATATTGAACGTTCGACTCCTGAAGCTTGCGCCGCAATTCTTGAAGGAATGGAATGGTTAGGTTTGACTTGGGACGAAGGTCCTTATTACCAAACTAAACGTTTCGATCGATACAACGAAATCATTGCTCAAATGCTTGAAGAAGGTACTGCTTATAAGTGTTACTGTTCTCGTGAACGTATTGAGAAGATGCGTGAAGAGCAAGCTGAAAATGGTGAATCACAAAAGTATGATGGCCATTGCCGCGATCTTGCTCCTCGTGATACTGATGAACCGTTTGTGATTCGTTTCAAGAATCCAACAGAAGGTAGTGTCGTATTTAACGATCACGTACGTGGTCGTATCGAATTTGCTAACGATACCTTAGATGACTTAATCATTGCTCGTACAGAAGGCACACCAACTTATAACTTCTGTGTTGTTGTTGATGATTGGGATATGGGCATTACTTGTGTTGTTCGTGGTGAAGACCATATCAATAACACTCCTCGTCAAATTAACATCCTTAAAGCTTTGGGTGCACCAGTACCTGAATATGCTCACGTATCGATGATTTTAGGTGATGATGGTGCGAAACTGTCAAAACGTCATGGCGCGGTTGGTGTTATGCAATACCGTGATGACGGTTATTTACCTGAAGCGCTACTAAACTACCTGGTTCGTTTAGGTTGGTCTCATGGCGACCAAGAAGTATTCTCAATGGAAGAAATGATCTCGTTATTTAAACTAGACGATATCAATAAGGCAGCCTCAGCCTTTAATACAGAAAAACTTAATTGGTTAAACCAACATTACATTAAAGAACTTGCACCAGAATATGTTGCATCACATCTTCAATGGCATATGGATGACCAGAAAATTGATACAGCAAACGGACCTGCACTTGCTGAAGTTGTTACAGCTTTAGCAGAAAGAGCGAAAACGCTGAAAGATTTAGCTGCATCTAGCCGCTACTTCTATGAAGATTTCGAAGCGTTTGATGAAAATGCAGCTAAAAAGCATTTACGTGGTGTTGCAATGGAACCACTTAAACTTATACAACAAAAAATTTCTGCCCTTCCAGAGTGGACAGTTGAAGCAATTCACCAAGCAATTGAAGATACAGCAGCAGAACTAGAAGTGGGTATGGGTAAAGTCGGAATGCCACTACGTGTCGCGGTTACAGGCGCTGGCATGTCACCTGCTGTAGATTTAACCTTGTTTTTAGTTGGAAAGGCTCGTTGTGAACAAAGAATCTCCAAAGCGATTGAATTTGTAGCAGATAGAATAAATTCTTAAAAAACGAGTTGACACTTTTGGGCAGGCTGCATAGAATGCGCCTCGCAGTTGAGACACAGCGTCATAATTTATTTCGGTTTGTCCAAATGTGTTAAGTAAAGTTGAGGGGCTATAGCTCAGCTGGGAGAGCGCTTCGCTGGCAGCGAAGAGGTCCACGGTTCGATCCCGTGTAGCTCCACCAATTTTACTAAAATCAAAGCGTTAAGTTTTAGCCTACAGAACTTAATGAGTTATTCACTCTTTGCAGAGTCTAATGCAGTCCGGGTCCCCTTCGTCTAGAGGCCTA
>NZ_JAJGZS010000034.1:0-49049 GCF_020806285.1 Shewanella sp. 10N.7 | reverse complement strand
CTGGATGATTCTCCGTTGGAAATTTTGCTGTTTAAATTTCGCCGGAGCTGCGGGGCCTAATTCTTTAATAAAGAGTATAGAGGGAGTCGCAGTTTACTCCCTTTTAGTCTGGTGTGGGCGAAGCGCCACTACTTTGATTTAGACGTTAACTTAGACTTTGTTTTAGGTTTTTATTCAAATATATAAATCATTAGCTGACTATAGCTGCTAAAAAATCTTGGGGCATAAATGTTTTACGGCAACCAATTTTATATTTCATATAAATTGGCTCTGTTACTGAGAATAATCACTTTAATCTAATTCACTGTCAGCCTCTCATTCAGCACCTCATTCAGAGTCAGTGAAAATGAGCCATGTCATGGAGGTTGCAGTTGCGCTTACACTGGATGACTTTATCCATGGCAATTAAATGAAATAAAAAAGCCCTGTTGTTGCAGGGCTAGTTAACATGAAATGCTGTTATGACTGATTTAGTCTGCGGCTTATTTTACCGAACTCGTGTCAGCAGTTTCTTTTTCAGCAACGTCTTTGTTTGCAGAAGCTGTATCAGGATAAAGTGTGTTCCACCATTGTGGTTCATCTTTTAGGTGTAAATCGAACCATGCCAATGTGGCATCCCACCAGTCAAAGCGTGCTTGGCGGCCATTAATGTGATGGTCTTGCCCATTGAACTCAATCAGTTCAACTGGCTTATCCAGCATCTTAAGGGCCGTGTACATGTAGTGGCTTTCACCTACTGGCACATTGGTATCGGCATTACCGTGAAGCAGTAACATCGGTGTATTGATTTTATCTGCATGATACAGCGGGCTGTGGTCGACGTATAAATCGCGATTATTCCACGGGAAGCTGCCTTTACTGGCTACGCCTGAGTAGCCGTAACCCCACCAACCGTGGCCCCAATAGGCCGATAAGTTACTGATCCCTGCGTGAGCCATAGAAGCTGCAAAAATGTCAGTTTTAGTGGCTAAATACATGGTCATAAAGCCGCCGTAAGAGGCGCCCATGTTACCTACGCGTTTAGGGTCAACAAAGGTGTGCTCTTTCAAGAAAGCTTGCGTACCTTCGATAATATCGTCAGCGCTGTAATCTCCCCAAGCGTTAACGTGACGCCCACTGAATGCTTGACCATATCCCGTTGCGCCGTTTGGTTGTAGTACATATACCACGTAACCTTTTGCAGCCCAGAGGTTAAATGGCCAGCGTCCAGTGAAGTTACGGGTTACAGGTGAGGTGCCACCGTAGTAATACACTAATGCTGGGTATTGCTTGTTAGCATCAAAATCGACAGGTAAATACACGCGGCCGTCGATGTTGTGTCCATGCTTGTTGGTGAAATCAAAATCTTCAATTTTACCTAAGCGGGTATCGGCATAACTGGCAGCTTTGCTATCAAACAGTAGCGATTTTTTACCTGACTTCATAAAGTAGGCTTTTTGCGGCACTGTTGCAGAGGTGCCTGCATAAGCGATGACTGGTTTTGATAGGTCACTGGCCACACTGTAGCGGTTAACCATGTCCATGCCAGCACTAATTTTACTGAAGCGTTTTTTGCTTAAATCAAACAAATACAGCTGGCCACGATCGCCTTCACCAACGCGCAATACTAAGTCGTCATTACTGAGTTTTGCTGCGCCGCCAATGGCTGGGTCAAAGTCTTTACTCAGTGCAATGACCTTACCGTTAGCGTCACGCCAGTAAAGTTGACCGTCATAGTTATTAACCACCACTTTGGGGTCCTGAACGCCTAAGCCATTCATAAAGTCTGGCCCTGCCATGATGTACATACCGTCATCGGTATAAGTGGCAGAATTAAAGGTGCGGTACTCGCCAATCTGGGTTTCAGTTAAGTCAGCAAGATTAAGCTCAACTAGCTGAGTCAGGCCGTGAGCGGGTTGTTTATAATCCACTGGGTGGCGGGTAAGTAGTAAGGTGTTGTTGTCGATGTGGGTATCGACTAGGTTGCTACTGAGCTCGCCATCAGTCAGTTGGCGGATAAAGCCTGAATCTTTGTCTAATAAGTAAATCTGGCTGTTATTGCGCCAGTAACTCCACCTATCCTCTAGAGCTTTGAAGCGTTTGTTAGTGGCTTTTTCGTCTGCTTTGAACGGCTTTTGCCAGCTGAATAATACATTGTCGCCATACCAATGCAGGTTAGAGACGTTTTCCATATCAGTCGCTGCGATATCAATACTGATGTCTGACACTGTCAGCAATTGAATTTGATTATCAGCAACATATGCTAACTGCTTGCTGTTGTTTGACCAGGCTGCACTTGCTGGTGCGCTGTCTTGCCAGCGATAAATCACTTCTTTATCTGAAGTGTTAATTAACTCTGTTACCGCAACAGGTTTGTTGTCATTGTTGGCTGGATAATGACTTTTGGTTTGCAGTAAATATTTACCATTTGGCGATAAGTTAAGGCTAGTAATGACTTCAGAGTCAAATAACTGCTCAGCCGATACCCGTTGGGTTTTGGTTTGGCTAAAGCTTGGCGCATCAATATCGGTTTTACCTTGCCAGTCTAGACTGAAATCGGTTTCAGCATCGTTGCCATCGGCAATAATAAGGACTTGATGATCGCCACTTGGCAGTTTAAGTTTTGCTTCATTCGCAGCATTAAATAAAGTGCCGTTAAGGTAAATTTTCGGTGCATTTAGGCCATTGACCGTTAACGTTCCTTGGGTAAAGCGATCCACACTTAACTGCACTTTATAACCTAACCAGCCTTTGTCTGCCGCCGCAGTTGCTGATTGCCATTGGTAGTCTTGGCCAAATATGCGGATGTCGTTATTATCTTGTGCCAGCGCTGTGGCGAGGTTAGCGGTTAACGCATCACTATGACTACCTGCAGATAAGGTTTGTGAAGTGATAGAGGCGACTGGGCCAATTTGTTGAATGTTGTTTCTGTCAATGTCTGCGCTTTGGCTAAAGCCTGAAAACGCCAAAGCGATACTGGCACAAGCCAGAGAAAGTGCTTTCATGGGGCATCCTTGTTGTTATTGATTCTTTGCTTGATTTTTTCTTTGTTTTTTATTTTGCTTTTTATTTTGTTCTAAACCCAATATTTAACCTCACAGTGTGTCAAATCTGTTGTGAAAATGCACTGGGTTTGAGGCGAAAAAGGTTATTGAATTGCAAAAGAATATGTCAGTAATGAATTGAAATTATGCAAGCCATCAACCTGATAGAAATGGGTTAACCATCGGCTCAACTATTAGTCTCAACTATCTGTTTAAATTGGGGGAGTGGATTAGTGCAGCGGTATGCGATAAATATCAGCGTCATTAATCCCTTGCATGCTCACTATGATGGTATCGTCGCTTGCTGCTGCAATACTGCGTTCATTACGAATGCTCATGGCGGGCAATTTAAACGCTATCTCGCTTTCACCATTGGTTGTTAAGCGTTTTATAAAATCATTTTCGTCACTGCGTTCAAGATAATACAGCCCATTATTTTGGAAGAAAAAGCTGCCCCAATCTTTGGCTCTTAATGTGTTATTCACCTTGATTGGCTGGCTTGAGCCTGCTGCTAAGTAATAAATGCCAGCGACATTGTCTAAGGTGTAATACATGCCTTGATTATTATCTTCAACGGCATACTTAATGTTGTCATTGAGGATGAGTTTTACCTGTTCACTGCCTAAGTCATACTGATAAAACCCCCATTGCTCATCAATGAGTGCAGAGTAATAAACGCGACTGCCATCAACCGAGAAAGAAGCGTAACGAACGTTACCTGTCACTTGTGGAATTTTCACTAAGCTTTGGCTGGCGGTATCGCCTAAATACAGTTCGTTGTAATCCAAGCCTTTGGTTCTGATCGGGGCGACATACAAGCTGCTGGTGGGAGAGGTCGCTGGGATGCTCACCATGCCGATGTTGTCGGTCAGCATGGTGTTATGATTGTTTTCTTTGAGCCATAACTCCCAGTCTCCGGAGCGATTTGATAGAAAAATGAGTCCACCTGTTTTAGCAAAGTATTGGCCGTATAAGTCCCGTGATGATGAAATGAGCTGTTTGACGATACTGCCGTCAGTCAATGAGCGCTGGGTAATGAATTCTTGGGAAATATGCCGCGAATAATACAAGTCATTGGTGGCTTCACTGATAGCAATGCTACTAATGGTTTCGTCTTGATGAAAACTCGATAGCGTTTGACTGTCGAAGTCGTATCTCTGAATGATAAATGCCGCTTCTCTTAATGCAGTAAAATACAATAAATTGCTGTTGTGATCCCAATCTAAGCCAATGACTAAGGTTTCATTATCTGCAATGACCTCAGTTGTATTGGTGCTAAGAGTATGGAGCATGACTTTGGCTATCATATTTTCTTGTGATCGCATGATGGCTAATTGACTTGAGTCAGCTGACCAAGTCACCATCAAATCGTGTTCACCGGCAATAGGCGAGGTGATCGCCGTGACGGTGTTGTCGCTGAAGCGGTATTGATGAATGACTGAACGATCTTCTTTTGCTTTTGAATATGCTAAATATTTGCCGTTGGGCGACCATTCAAGGCTGTGTAAATAGCCTTTACTTATACACCCTGAATCTAATTGTTTATCTTGGTTGGTAATTAAATCCCGTACATGTATGAAGCACTGATTATCTGCAGTATGGCGCATGTATGCCAATGAGTGTCCATCAGGCGACCAAGTCGGTACGCCTTCAGTGTCTTTACTCATCGAAATTTGCCTCAATGGCGCTTTATCATCATCAAGATCTTTAATATACAAGTGGCCCTTTGCATTGGCTTTACGCCATTGAAATGCCATAAAGCGTCCGTCTGGCGAAATCGCTGCGCGCTCTTCCACTCCTTCAAAGTTGGTAATGCGCTGTGGCGTGATAGACGTGTTTATCGTATTTGGTTGGGTCAGTTTATCAGCTGATTGCACCGCAAATAAGCCTATTGCGGCTAGCATTAACACGGTAACAGCGATGAAAACATTTTTTTTATGTTCGACGGTTTCGCGAATAATATTGCTATTCGTTTTAACGATAGGGGTGGGCTGTATTAATAACTGATAACCGACTTTTGTGACGGTTTTAAAATAATGTTCAGGCTGTTGCCCAAGCTCTGAAAAGGACTTTCTCAGCTGCCAAATTGCATTTCCAGTGCCTCGTTTTCCGACTTCAATATTCCCCTGCCATACCTGTTCAATCGCTTGTTCTTTAGTGACAGTTTGTTCTGGATGCAAGATCAGTAACTTCAAAAATTCGAATACTTTTGCAGGTAGCGCAACCGTATTGTCATTTGAAGTGATGGTCATGTCATAACAGTTGATAGTGCATTGACCAATTTGATATCGCTGATAAGGAAGAGAAATCATGAATGCAGCATAAACTCCTGAGTGTTTTCTAATTATTATTATGTTCAGAGGATTATTTTGTCATAGCGTCTGAAAATGAAGTTTTATTTGATTTTCATTTAGTCGTCATATTTGAACGATGCGTTTTACGCATTGCTTAATAACCATGAGTAACATAACCGATCTATTAATTTTTGAAACAAACAGTGCGTTTTGAAATGTTAAGGTTTAATTTTGAAGATGAGCATTATTTAATAATTACATGGACTTAATAGTTATTGCACAGATGTTGAATTATTGTTTCATTTTGTATCGGGGGGAATAAAAAAGCGCCATAAGGCGCTTTTTATTCATATTGAATGATTGCTTAAGGCTACTTTTGTCTGCGACGCAAACCAAGTAACGCTAATAAACTCAAACTTAAGAAACCTAAGCTACCACCATCGTCATCTGATTCTGGCTCTGGCGCAGCTTCCACAACAGGGGCATTAATCGTCATGGTAAAGCTTGCTTCAGTCTTATTAACGGTATCGTCAGCGGTGACAACAACCTCATAAGCACCCGCGGCGGCAGTACCTGAAATCATACCTGTCTTGCTATCAATGCTGATACCTTCTGGTAAGCCTGTTGCACTGAATGTTAAGGCATCACCTTCAGCATCAGTAAAGTACATCGACGCATCAATTTCAGCAGCTTGTTGGTCATCTAATGTCACCTCAGGCATCGCTTCATTCAGTACAGGAGCAATATCATTAACGTTATTGATATTGATGGTTACTTTAGACACTGCAGTATAGCTTTGACCTTGCTTACCAATCACTTCCAGCTCATAACTCATGTTACCAGCGTCATAATCAATGGCCGCAGGGTTATTTATCACGATATCGCCTGTGTTAGTCACAGTGAATGGATCCCCAGGAATCGCTTTAGCCAAAGAAAGAGAGTAAGGAGACCATTCAGCTTCAAAGTTACCGTTGGCAAAGAAACTTTCAGCATCAAGCTCAATTGTAGCTACCACGCTACCCATATCTGCATCTTCGTTAATGCTGTGCATTTGACCGTCTTTAGGATGAGGAATAAAGGCATAGTTGCCTTGGCCAGAAGGTACTGCCATTGCCCAGTTATCTTCAAGGCTCATTAATAGCATGCCAGGGTTATCACAACCAACACTGCCAAAACCAAAGGTAAAGCTACAGGTGCTTGCCACACCGAGCTCAATACTTTCACCGGAGGCTAATGTTTCCATTGGGCTGTATTGTTTGGTTTCGCCTTCTTCCACAGGACGAGATAATAGAGGCAGGGCTCCTCCATTAGATTCGACTTCAATTATCTCACCTGTCATCCAATCAAATACTTCAGATGTTACAGTTTTACCGTATTTCACCGGGTTGAACATGATGATAGGTTCACCTAGTTCGTCTGCAGCGTCACGGTCAGTACCAAATATCCAACCCTGATTTTGATCAAAGTCTTCAATGCTAGCCATGTTTTCGCCGTGATAAAGCTCTTCCATACAGTATTGCGCCACAAAGTTTTGTCCATGGCCGGTAAAATAAGTCGGAAGGGTCGATTTAGTGTAACGACCATAATGATCTGTCCAGTCATACTCTTTTTTGTAATCAATATACCAAGATTGTGGCTGACCATTTTCATCGACTTCAATAAATCCGCTCATGGCTGCTTGGGTCGCTTCATCCCACATATATGGATCGCCAGTGACTGCTTGATCTAAGCCTTGGTCTAGTACAAATTGCTCTTGGTAAGCACTCCAAAACACCATCGCAGCGCCCGCTTTATCAAAGTGGTTTGCCATGCCGACATCGTTAGGTTTAAAAAACTGACCAGCCACAACTAGCTTTTTACCTGATGAACACATGGCTTCATCGTAAACACCACCGGCTACTGTTTTTAATATGTTGCCTTGGGTATTCTCTTTACCAACGGGGAGCTGGGTTCTATTGAACATAGCTGGGAATACAGCATATGTGCTCTCAGTCGTGCTGGCATTAGTAAATTGTTGAACATGTGCTCCAGCATCTGCGCTGAATTTTGCTGTTAATTCAGTACCGTAGTGCTCTTCAAAGGTATTAAAGTCTCGAGTGATTTTGCTGCCATTACGAGGCTTTGCTAACCAGTTCATCGCAATGGTTGGAGTCTCTTCAGCAGTTAATTGTAATTGACCCGAAAGCTCAACCGCTTGCCAGTTTTCAATGGTTAAGTCTGAACCCATTTTCATTGGCCAGTTTTCAAGTTGGTCAAAATTAACCACCATGGTCACTGGGAATACAACAGTTTGACCTGCTGGTACGCTGATGGTTGAAGGGTATTCCCATGTTAGAGCAGGAGTGCCACTTTTCTCGATGCTATTTAAAGCAACATCATAGGTTACTGTTTCTTCGGACAGGTTTTTCAGCTGCACTTCTTTCATGAAGCGCTGTGTTCCAGTACCTTCTTGGAATCCGAAGTTTAAGTTTGGTTGATAACTGCCTTTTTCCCATGCGACAGCGCTAGACATTAAGGCTGCATCCATATCTTCAACGCCGCTACCAATCAGAGTGATTTCACCCTGTTTGCTATTGAGATCCATCACTTCGTTGTTAGCAGTGTTCATCAATAGTGCTTTGACTTCGGTCATTGATAATTCAGGACGTTTTGACTTTAACACTGCCGCTGCTGCTGCAACGCGTGCCACTGCCATTACCGTGTGAGATGTGGTGTCCATTTCATCACCACCACCGACGACGGCAACATCAATATTTTCAGCGTAACTGACCATGTCAGGTTTGGTATAATTTGTTGCGCCACGTACGGGGCCGTATGGTGTTTTATCTGTCACCATCATGCTGTCTTCAGTATCAGCTTTGATGCCACCCACGGTTAATGCACTAGGCGCAGCGCCACGCCATGTCATATTGAAGTTATTGTCGTACCACTCTCCGCCGTTACCTGCATTAACCACGACTAAACTGCCTAATGCAGAAGCCATTTGGATGGCATAGGCTTCGATAATTGAGCTAGAAACCCCATTGTCATGTTCGGCGTAAAAGGCATTACCACCCAGTGCATCAACAACAATAATGTCTGCTCTATCATCAAAACTGCCATCTTGGTTTGGATCTAAAGCGTATTCTAATGCCATCATAAAGCTGCTTGAGCTTTCTGCCGCAAGGCTATATCCATAGCCGTATGGGTCTGACACGTTAGAGGTTTTATAAGCTGCAATTTTTGCAGCTGGTGCTAAGGCATGTACCACACTTGCTAGACGTGTGCCGTGGCCCGTATTGTGAGTTGCACCATCATAATCACGTGTAAAATAAACATTTTGATCAATTGGGTTTGGATCAACTCCCCAGCCTGCATCACTGGCTAAATCCATTCCTTCAACGACGACCTCTGTTGGAAAACCATCAAAAGCATTGATCGAGTTTTCCATGGCTTCAGCGTAAGCTTCAACGCTGCCATCACCACCTAGCCCAGTGTGTGTGTAATCCACACCACTACCAATAATAGCGACTTTAATGCCTTCGCCAGCTGTTATGTCATCTGATAATGCAGGTGCTTTAATTGAATCAGTTGCTTGTTTTGCAGTATTGGCTGTTTTAAGGGCATTGCGAGGAACTTGAATAGGAGAAGCTGCGACGACAACCGCTTGAACACCTGGCATTTTTTTGATTGTTTCGATGTAGCTGGTGTCTGCCTGAACTCGAATAAAGTTACTGACAAGCTTGGAGCCTGGTAGGGTTTTGATGTTGCCATCAAGGGCTTTTATGTCGTTAATGATTGCTTGTTGATTGGTTTCGATTTGCTGTAAAGATGCAGCAAACTTTTGCTTGTTGTTAATAGTTGCCTTAGTCAATGAACCCTGCTCTGACAGATAAACAAATAGAGTGGCGTTTTGGGTTTGCGCTACAGAACTTGAAAATGCAGATAAGGTATCTGTTTGTGTGGCGGCATAGACTGCAGTAGGTGCTAATGCTGCTAGCGCGATACAGCTTGCGAGTTTTGACTTCTTAAATGACATAGGGTTTCCCTTCAAAGTTAACGTTTAATCGTTTTATTATTTTTTTGCTTGAGTAGCCTCTTGCTTCCTCGGCGAGTTAAGTCAGAACTATCCTGCTCAACACTCGTACATAAGGTTTTCATTCAATTGCAGCTAAACCACAAGTTAAACGCTGTTGATTTTGTTTCTTTTATGTTTCATAAAACTTTCAATTGCTTTTAAAACAATAAGATACAGATTGCATTTTTTGAGGTTTCTTTGATGAGTTACCAGATAATTGTCATATTTTTGTGTTAGGAGCCATAATGACTTTTTTTAGTGACAGCTTGATACATATGGATACAAGTGTGGTTTGTAACTGCATGAAAAAAAAGGAATTGAAAGAAAATTGAAGCTTAAATGAAATCGAATAGTCGCCGTATATTTGCCTCGCAATAAATCAATCGAGTATCAAGGTTATAGCAAACAACAACATTCCAATTTGCAGGCTAACACTCAAGATTATCCGCGGTCGGTTTGTGAGATAAATAATAATGATAACGAGGAAGACATTGTGACGTCGATTTATAAAAAGAGCTTAATAGCCGCTGCATTATCTTTAGCTTTCGCCCCTAGTATCAATGCCAATGTTATTGATACTCGAGGGTTGGATACGGATGGAAATGTAACTAACCTGCGCTTAGCTACAACAAGTAAGCGTAATATTGAAAATCTTTATATTGTGCTTTTAGATGATCAGCCATTGGCAACATACCGTGGTGATGTTGATAATTTAGCGGCGACGAGCTTGCTAAGTAATCCAACTAATAGCCGTAAAGGTAATGGCGTATTAAATATTAACAGTGCCGCCAGCCAGAACTATATTCAGTATTTGAAAAGCCAAAGACAACAAACGCTTGCTCAAGCCAAGTCACGATTCAATCGTCAACTCGAAATTAAAAGTGAATACCAAATTGCCTTAAATGGATTTAGTACTGAACTATCAGATAAAGAAGCACAAACGCTTGCTTCAGTTGCTGGGATTAAAAGCGTTAAAAAAGTCGAATTACGTCACATCAATACAGATAGCGGCCCGTCACATATTGAAGCACCAAGTGCATGGGATGGCACTGCAACTGGTGTTAGCAGCATGGGTGAAGGTATCACAGTAGCGATTTTTGATACCGGTATTAATGCAATGCATCCTTCATTTGCTGACGTTGGTGCAGATGGTTATGACCACACTAATCCATTAGGCGAAGGAGTTTACACCGGTGATTGTGCCAAGTCAGAGTTAGCACATTATTGTAATGACAAGCTCATCGGCATTTGGGGGCATCCTGAACTTCTTGCTGATTATACCCCTGAAGGTGACGATTTAATTGCCATAGATCATAACGGCCATGGCTCTCATGTAGCATCAACCACAGCTGGTAATGTGGTTAAAAATGTCCCAGTGTTTAATGCTGTCGGCGAGGAAGCTGAATTTAGCCTAGGCGAAATCAGTGGTGTTGCTCCTCATGCAAATATTATTTCATATCAGGTGTGTGTGGCTGATGGTAGTTGTTGGACTGACATCACTGCTGATGCCGTAGAGCATGCAATTGAGCATGGTGTAAAAGCCATTAACTATTCAATCGGTGGCGGCGCAAGCGATCCATGGAATGATAGCGATGCAATGGCATTTCTAGCAGCACGTGAAGCGGGCATTCATGTTGCTGTGGCAGCGGGCAATGACGGCCCTGGCGCTGAAACTGTTGGCTCTCCGGGTAATGCTCCGTGGTTAACCACCGTAGCGGCTTATACCCATGATCGTAACTTCACAGACAAGGACGTCACCCTAACAGGAGGAGATTACGACTTAGAAGCACTATCAGGTAAAGGAGCGACTAGCGGAATATCAGGGGATATTGTGTTTGCTGGTGACTTTGGGAATGCGGGTTGTCTTGAGCCATTTGATGCAGGCACATTCTCAGATCAAATTGTTGTATGTGAACGTGGTGAAATTGCTCGAGTGAGTAAGGGAACAAATGTGCTTGCTGGTGGTGCAAGTGGGTTAGTGCTTGTTAATGTCACCAGTGTTGATGAAACCGTTGATGCAGATTTACATGTATTACCCGCGATTCATCTGGATATTGACCAGGGTCAGTCGCTCATGGATTGGTTAGCACTAGGTAGTGACCACACCGCCACCATTGGTGCATCAGTGATGGAAAAAGATCCTTCTAAAGCCGATATTGCCGCTTCGTTTACATCTCGCGGTCCAGAATCAATTATGAATCGTTGGTTAACGCCACATATTGCAGCGCCTGGTGTGGCAATTTATGCGGCTAATACTGAATACCAACCTTGGCATGACGACGCTAATAAAAACGAATCACCATTCACCTTCATGGATGGTACATCAATGGCGACACCACATATTACTGGTGCTTATGCCTTGATTGCCGCATTGCGACCTGAATGGACACCTGCGCAGGCTCAGTCAGCGCTAATGCTCAGTGCTGAAACCGATACTTTACTAGAAGATGGCGTGACCCCTTCTGACTTCTTCGTTGCTGGAGCAGGTAGTGCACGTATTAATGCTGCGCTAAATGCCGGTTTATTAATGGACATGTCTCATGACGATTACCTTAATGCAAACCCTGGCTTAGACGGTGTCCCTGAAGACATGAACATAGCATCTGCATTACAAAATGAATGCATGATGGAATGTAATTGGACTCGTACCTTTACAGCTACTGCAGACTCAACTTGGGCTGTGACTGGTTCTTCTGATACAACGGGTATGTCTGTAAGCGCTACACCAAGTAGCTTTACATTAGCAGCGGGTGAAAGTATTACTCTCGATGTGACAGCATCTATTGGTAATGGCTACGCATCAGAATATGGCATGGGGCATTTAGTATTAACCCCAAGCGATAATGGTTTAACACCGTCAAAAATGCCGATTATTGGTAGCTTTGTTGCAGGGAGTTTCCCAAGCGATGTGCAATTATCAACAGCCAAAGATAATGGCAGTGCAGAAATCTCAGGAATTACTACCGTTGGATCAAGTGATTTACAGGTAGGTGTATTTGAATTAGCTGAAGTGGAAGTGATTGAAACGACCATTCCGCGTGATGACAGTGATAACTCATACTGGCCAACTAATGTCTATAATGACCCTAGTAAATATTATTCTCAGTTAATTAATGTGACCCCAAATACTAAACGTATTGTGGCAAGAGTAAAGCATACTAGTTCACCAGATTTAGATATGTATATTGGTCGAGATAGTAACTATAACGGCCGTCCTGATAATGCATTAGAGATGGACCCTCTGATATGTATGAGTGCAACAGAAACTGCTTATGAAGTGTGTGAGATTAATGATCCAGAGCCAGGTTCATATTACGTAACAGTGCATAACTTCGGTGACTTTTCAGCACCTTCAGATGTTGAAGATGAAATGATTTTAGAGCTTGCAATCATTGGTAAAGATGATGGCGCGTTGACAGTAGATTATAAGTCGGAAGTCGGTAGTAATGAAGATATTGAACTGGTGCTAAATTGGAATAAGCCGTTAAAGTCAGACACCTTATATACTACGGTATTGGAGTTAGGTACTGGTGTAGATGTGAAGGACAATATTGGTTTAATGCCTATTGAGCTTTATCGCACTCCAAGTTTTGCTTTTAGTAGTATTGATGTTGATGCTGCCGATACAGGTGATATCGTCACTTTATCTATTGCCTTAACAGATAATATCACTGATGAAGAGCGTACCATTACTGTGTCAGCAACCATTCCACAAGGGTTAAGTATTGATAGTGATAGCCATGAAGGAACACTTGAAGGTGATATGATCAGCTGGGAAATGGTTCAAGCAGCGAATGAAGCTGGGCAAACGATTGTTGTTGCTTTTGATACTCAAGCCATTGTGATGTCGCAAGCATTAACGTTTAACGTGTCTCATCAGTTAGGAGAGCTAAGCTTATCTGATGAGCTTGCTCCAGTGATGCTTGAAGGGATCCCTGTTGCCATGATTAATGGTGCCACTTCGGTGTCATTAACCGCTGATGAGTCTACTAGCGTGACATTAACTGCTGCTGGTAGTACAGCACCAAATACTGACGACGAGCTGACTTACACTTGGACTCAAGTTTCTGGCCCTGAGGTAACCTTTGCTGATGCAACAGCGATGGAAACTGAGCTAACGCTACCTGCCGTTGATGCTGACGGTACGGCAGTAATTGAGCTAGTGGTGAGTAACGGTAATAAAACCGCAGTAGCGGCAGTGGCTAATATTGCCATCACGGCTGAGGTGATTGCACCGACACCAGAGCCTGAATCAGGTTCAGATTCAAGTGGTGGTGCAATGGGAGGATTTATCCTATTAGCAGGTTTATTAGGCTTTAGACGTAAAAAAGCGTCAAAATAAACCGAATCTAAGAGGCATAAACTTGTTACCAAACCGCATCTTTTGATGCGGTTTTTTATTTCTAAGGTTTTGAATACTTACTTGAAAAAGCTTGGCTGTTTTTATGTCAGCGACTTGATATCAAAGATTTTATATCATTGACTTGGCACTTAGTCGGATACAGGAATTCAACTCAATACATCATTAAAAATCTAGTTATGGAATGATGTAATCGCATTAACTTCTTAAAAGTGCATGGAGTGATCTTTTTTCACTATACTCAAATATATATTAAAGGTGCTATTGTTTATTTTCATATAAATGTCATAACGTTAGAGCATGGCGATAGTTAATTAAGTCGATTAAGGTGAAAGGGGATGTTTATGATTAAAAGATTAATACTTATCTGCTCAATGCTGCTACTGACAGCCTGTACAGCATCTGAGTCAGCACAAAAGAAAGCTGCGCTTTATCAATTTGATGAGCTGGTTGAAGTCAATTCAATCGATAATTTTCGTATGGATGGCTGGCGTACTATGGATAACCGAACCGTGTTTGTTGATAGTCGGCCTCGGGAAACATACTTGTTGGTATTAAATGGTGTTGATAGTAATTTGAAGTTTGCTCAAGCCTTAGTGGTATCGTCCAGAATGGGTAAAGTGACTGTCGGCTTTGATAGCGTTATGACAGGATCAGAGCCAAGATCTAGAACTCAGATTAAGAAAATTTATCGCATCGAAAGTAAAGAACAAGAACAGCAAATAAGAGCAAAAATTGAATCATTCTCAGTAAATTAACTAACAGGCTGAAGTATTTTATAAAGTGGTTTCAATGCAGATACATAAACCATACATAAAATGTGGCTTTTTTGTGAATATCTACCACAATATAAGAAGTGATTAGAGTTATAAATAACAGAATTTTCTACTATTTGGTTAGCTTAGGCTATTCTATGATAGCCATGATATACAAACGGAATTGGAGTTCACATTGTCTTTAACAGCTTCACCTACTAATAAAATATTAAGTTTCACATTCGCCTGTTTCAGTTCATCATTGAAAATGACTCAACATATTCAATCTATGGTTATTAAAATCATACTAACGTTGCCAATGATAATCTTGAGCCAACAAACGTTGGCTGAGGACTATCATTTTGTGGGGGTTGAAGGCTCCTCTATTCAAAATATTGGTAAGTTTGTTTTTCAAAAGCTATGCCTTGAACAGCAATTAAATTGTGATGTTGAAATGCTACCTGCCCCACGTGCAGAGCGCAGTATGGTTGCATCACAGGCTGTAGGTGAAGTGATGCGAGTGTGGAGTTACGGTGAAGAACATCCCACCTTTATTAGAGTACCTACGTCTTATTACAGTGTTAAAACGGCAGTGTATGTTCGAACAGGAAGTGACATTAACGTTCAAACCTCCGCAGATTTAAAGGGGCTGACTATAGGAGTGTTAGAAGGCGTTAAGCATAGCCAAAACTTAGCTATTGAGGCAAAAAGTGTGATTAAGGCTTCAACGCCAGAGCAGTTGGTGAACTTGCTTACCAGAAAGCGTGTTGATGCCATAGTGAGCAGTTATGTTGATGGAAAAGCCACCATTGCAGCAATGAATGCTGATAAGATCGTTGAGTTGTCAGCGGTAACAGATACTCATCCTGTGTATATTTATATTCACCCTAACCATGCTGAATTAGCGCCAATTATTGATAATACAATCAACAAGCTTATGGCATCAGGTGAGATGAACAATATTATTTTAGAAGCTGAAAGCAATTCTTTTTAAAATACTGCTTTGTGTTTTACATGTCATGCTCGTGTCATTCTATAATGCTGACTTGTGTAAAGTAGGCATACGCTTATCATTTAATATTTAGCATTAAAGGTTTACCTAGAAGCGGTTTCTAACCTGAAATCGCCATTCCCAATCATCGACATTTTCGCCGTTGGTAAAAGGTACCGCTAAATCAATATGGCCAACACTGCCGTAACTCGATTTAGAAGAATATATCCGAGCACCAATTCCAACACTGCCAATGGGAGTCGTGACTTCATTGTTTGCATCTGTTCCGCCAAAGGCATGCCCCATGTCCACGAAAGTTGCCCAGCCTAATTCGGCTAGCTGATATAAATTAATGTTTGGGTAATACCTGACTTCGCCAGTGACGAGCCATTGATTATCACCGTATTGATAATTATTGGGGTAGCCACGTACGCCGGTGTCATCACCTAAAGCAAATGGCTTATCGAGATAGTTATTTTGTGAGGTCGCAATACGGGTTTTGGCATAGGCTGTCCACTTGGGGTGAATTTTATAAAAGTATTCAGCTTGTGCACTGATGTTATAAAAGTCTTTTTGGCTGGTGTTAAAGCTGGCTTGGCCACTAAAGTTTAGGAGTAGCAGGTTTTTATCTTGTTGATACCCCCTGCTAGAACTCATATTCAGATGGTAGCCTACAGAGGAGTTTTCATCGACATCGTTAGTCTCAATCCCAAGCCGTGCATAATGGCGCCAGCCTAGGTTAAAGTCTTCGTTGTTATTAATAAGATGGATATTAGTAAATACATGATAATCATCTTGTAGGTATTCAAACCCAAGCCAAGGATACATAAAGTCGCGGTCTTGAGGTAAAGCGCCATTTGGAAAAGTGTCACTGGGGGCAAATTGATGCTTGTCTTGGGTGATACCTAGGGTGATCCTTGATAAGTCTGCTTCAGTTTTATTTAACAGCCAACCATAAGATAGAGCGGCATAATCAACATTATGTTCAAATTCATTAATGTCTTCGCCATTTTGCCTTAGGGTATCGAGTCTTTGGTCTGTTAAATACTCAGCAAAATACTGATTTTGACTATCTAGCGAATAAAATGGCTTATTAAAATAAAGATGTACTGCTTGACCGTCACTATTATCATAAATATTGGCTGAAACAGTGGCGTGTTTAATGACTTTAAGGGGCGCGCTAACACCAAATTTATAACCGGTTCTATCAGCATTTGATTGATATTTTAGGCGCGTTTTAATCCCCAGTCCCATGAGGTTATCTTCTTTTATCCCTACTGAATATTTAGTTTCACCGCCGCTTGAGCTTAAGCTAAAAGTGGGGAGTAAAGACCAGTTATCCCAGGTTTCGACAACCACAGTTTGTTCGTGAGTATCGGCATCAGGGGCTTTTTTCGAAGTATATATTTTTGCGTCACGTAAATATGGTTCAGCGCGCAATAGGCGTTGGGATTCTGCAAAGGTTTTCTCGCTGACAACATCACCTTCTTCAAAAGTGAGTTTGTCTAAGATAGTGGGTTCAGTGGTATTAATGTGTAGCCAATTAGCCCAGTGATGGATAAAAAAAGCATCGGGATCGGTTTCATCGAAAATAGCATTACTGACCACGACAATGTTATCGACTGTCATAGGGGTTTGTTGGTTTTTTTCAGCTACCGCTTTTTCTGCTTTTGGCTGCTGGTTAGCATTTGCCGTATGAATGGGCAGAAGGAGTATGCTGGCAACGATAAGTCTCAGTGCGCAATGAGATAAATTTATCGCTATTTGTTTTGTTTTTATTATTAATACCTACCCAATTATTATTAAAGGTGATGCTAATTAAGCTGTTGAGTAAATAGAGGTTTAATCTTGAACCTTGAAATTATTTACCTTTAACAAGTATGGCGGGTATTCAAAGTTTCGCCGATTATTTAAATTAAAATTGAGATTTTTGACAACCTCTGTAAAGCGATAAGAGTCATTGCTCATATTTAGAAGACAAAAAAGGGAGCTAAATGCTCCCTTAATGATCAAGCGCTAACCGTTAAGTTATAAGCTCTTTCTTGGTGGCACAATGACGTTGGCAAAAATCAGCCCTGCGATCAAGGACATGAAAATTAAGAAGACTTGGGTGCCAATATGCGTTTGATCCAGCATGGTTTCACCTGAAATCATCGCATTTAAGCCAATGTAGGTTTTACTTCCGGGCACTAAGATAACGATACCTTGAAGCAGGGCGATAGAAACTGGCGCTTTCATCCAACGAGCATAAAGGTTTGAGTATATGCCAACAGCCAATGCACCGACGAAAATACCAATAGATTCGCCTAAATAAAGGCCACCTAACATGGCTGAAAAATAAGCCACGATACCAGCGCAAATGCCCCATGGTGAATCTTTTATGCGTGCTTTAAAGATGATAACTAATGCCATTGATAATAGCGGAACAGCCGCCCAAGAGGCGTAGCGAGGCAAGGCATCTGGTTCAATATATACTGACTCACCGAACATCACTTTACCCAGTGTCATTCCAAGCACGGCGCCAAAATACAGTTTAAATAACAGCATTATCGCATCCATGATGCGCGCGGTTCCTGATATTAAATCGCGAGCAGCAAGCTCAGCAAGACCGAGTGTTAACGCTAAACCGGGCACAAAAATAATGATGCCAGATAAAATCACCACCGGAATATTGATGCTTGGGTCAATCACAGCAGCAATGCCGCAGGTTAAAATTGCACAAACAACCGCGGCTAACGGTTCGAGCATTTCTGCAACACGCTTAGATCTTTCAGCCCAAAAAACCAAACCGTAAACAAGTAATCCGAGCATGCCTGACCAAAATACGTCATTCCAGCTGGTATCCATCAGCATGGCAAAAGCACCCGCACTAATGCCAAATGACATTAGGGTAAGTCCATGACCATATGGATTAGGTTTATTGCTGATTTCTTCTAATCGGTCTAATGCTTCAGACAGTGTGCGTTGACCCGTGCTGAGTTCTTCAACTAAATCGAACGTACGTGCCAAAGAGCCTAAATCCAAGTCGCCAGGTTTCACTCGCGCAACATGATTATATTCTTGCTCGGTGTCATGTTGGAGTACGAATGTCATAGAGGTTGGCGATATTAAAAAATAACCCTCAATTCCCAGTGTAGAAGACACGGTTTGAAGATGAGATTCTAACCGATAAGCTGGGGTACCAAACTTGTGCAGCGCTTTGCCTAATCTTATGATAAATCTGCGTTTTTCAATGAAGTTGTCATCGTTCATTTGGCGTTGGTCACTCTAGTTAACATCGGTAGTGGGTCATTGGCGCGAATAGTAACCGAAATGGGGGTGGCTGAATACCTTCAAATCATCAAATCTTTGTTAAAAATGTGATAATTCCATTTTGGCTCAATCTGTATAGAATGAATACTCCATTGTAGTCACTAAATGGCTTTATGCTGTAAAAAATAACAATAAGGAAATATCGAACATGTCATTGATGATTTCAGGCTTTTACGCAAGTATCACAGCGTTATTAGCCATTGGGCTATCGATACGAGTGATTAAACAAAGACGACTTAACAAAGTCGGTATCGGCACTGGTGGCAATAGCGATTTAGCCTTAGCAAAACGAGTACACGAGAACCTACTTGAAAACGCACCTATGGTGCTGATTTTGTTCTTGCTGGCAGAATATAATGGTTTGTCTGCGGCACTATTACATTGTTTTGGTACGGTTTGGATTGTGGCGCGGTTATTACATGCTATCGGACTGACAGCAGGAAAAGGCGGCGTGCATTTTGGACGGATCTGGGGTGTTTTACTGACTTGGGTGGTGACTATCGGCTTAGCGATTGTAAATATTGGTTTTTTTATCGGTTTATAAGATAGTTAAGCAGCAAAATTTATAAAGTCATTGTTTTTAATAAGGTTATATTATTATCCTAAAACAACAAAAACACCATAATTGGTGTTTTTTTAGTCACACTTGCTGTGGCGTAACTGCTATACTCCGCCTCCAGAAAAAAGTTGGGTGAGTTGAACTAAACTTGATGTAGTGCAACTCACCAGATTGATGATGTTTTAATGTAGGCAAATCTCATGCAAGTTGAATCCACGTTATTTAATTACCCAAGATACTGGGCCGAATGCTATGGCACGGCGCCGTTTCTTCCTATGTCTCGAAAAGAGATGGATCAACTTGGTTGGGATAGTTGCGACATTATCATTGTCAGCGGCGACGCTTATGTCGACCATCCAAGCTTTGGTATGGCTGTTATTGGTCGTATGCTCGAAGCCCAAGGTTTCCGTGTTGGTATTATTTGTCAGCCTGACTGGTCGAATAAAAACGACTTTATGAAGCTAGGCCGCCCGAATTTATTTTTCGGTGTTACCGCAGGCAACATGGACTCGATGATTAACCGTTACACTGCCGATCGCCGTATTCGCAGTGATGATGCTTACACCCCAAATGATGAAGGCGGTAAACGTCCAGATCGCGCAGTGACTGTTTACACCCAGCGCTGTAAAGAAGCCTTTAAAGAAGTGCCAGTAGTTATTGGTGGTATTGAGGCAAGCTTGCGCCGTATCGCCCATTATGATTATTGGTCTGACAAAGTGCGTCGTAGTGTCATTTTCGATGCCAAAGCCGATATCTTGATATACGGTAATGCCGAGCGTCCGCTAGTGGAAGTGGCTCATCGCATTGCTAACGGCGAGAAAATGGCCGATTTACACGATATTCGTGGTACAGCCGTCATTCGTCACGAGCCATTGCCGGGCTGGAAAGGCATGGATTCTCGCAAGCTCGACCAACTGCATAAAATCGATCCAATTCCTAACCCCTATGGCGCGGATGATGTGGGTTGTGAAAAGCTTTCTGGCCCAACAGATAAGAAAATTTTTGACAATGATGCGCCTAAAGCCATCAGTGTCCAGCCTGCAAGACCAAAGCCATGGGAAAAAACCTATGTGTTGCTGCCAGCATATGAAAAGGTGGCTGACGATAAATTTTTGTATGCCCATGCTTCGCGTATTTTACATCAAGAGCAAAACCCAGGTTGTGCTCGGGCATTATTCCAAGCCCAAGGTAACCGCTCTGTATGGGTAAACCCGCCAGCATGGCCACTTAATACCGATGAAATGGATGCGGTATTTGATTTACCGTATCAGCGTGTGCCGCATCCAAGTTATGGTAAAGCGGTCATTCCAGCTTATGACATGATTAAAACCTCGATTAACATTATGCGAGGTTGTTTTGGTGGCTGTTCATTCTGTTCTATTACAGAGCATGAAGGACGGATTATTCAAAGCCGCTCGCAAGAGTCAATCATCAAAGAAATCAAAGATATTCAAGAAAAAGTGCCAGGTTTTACCGGGGTTATTTCTGACTTAGGCGGCCCTACAGCCAACATGTATCGTTTGGGCTGTACCAGTGTTAAGGCTGAAACCACGTGTCGTCGTTTATCTTGTGTTTATCCGAGTATTTGCGGCCATTTAGGTACAGACCATAAACACACCATTGATTTATACCGCGCAGCTCGTGATGTCCCTGGGATTAAAAAGGTCTTAATTGCATCTGGTGTGCGTTACGATTTAGCCACTGAAGATCCGCGCTACGTTAAAGAGTTAGCCAAACATCATGTGGGTGGTTATTTAAAAATTGCTCCTGAGCATACCGAAGATGGCCCATTAAGTAAGATGATGAAGCCGGGTATGGGCAGTTATCATAAATTCAAAGAGTTATTTGATTTTTACTCGAAAGAAGCGGGTAAAAAACAGTACCTGATCCCGTATTTTATCTCGGCGCATCCAGGTACAACTGATGAAGATATGTTGAACTTGGCGCTTTGGCTGAAATCAGAAAA
Source organism: Shewanella sp. 10N.7 (assembly GCF_020806285.1). NCBI lineage: Bacteria > Pseudomonadati > Pseudomonadota > Gammaproteobacteria > Alteromonadales > Shewanellaceae > Shewanella > Shewanella sp. 10N.7. The sequence continues at coordinate 27,732 of NZ_JAJGZS010000034.1, read as the reverse complement.
ATTCAAGCTTGATCAAGTACAAAACTTCTACCCATCGCCAATGGCGAATGCCACTACGATTTATCATACTGAGCTGAACTCGCTCAAAAATGTAAAACATACCAGTGAAGAAGTCACCGTGCCTAAAAAGGGTCGTCAACGTCGCTTACATAAAGCATTACTGCGTTATCACGACCCAGCAGGTTGGCCACTTATTCGTGAAGCGCTGGTTGCTATGGGCAAAGAGCACTTAATTGGTAATGGCGTGCAGCATATCGTACCGCCAGAGTCGCGCAATGAACGTCAAAGTTATCGAAATGGTAAAGGTGGCGGTAAGAATGATGGCAGTAAAAAAGCTTTCACTCGGTTCTCGGGTAATCAGTTTGATGATAGAAAGTCATCAGGTAAAAAGCCAACTGCTGCGAATAAAGCCAAGGCAGCAGGTGAAGGTCAAGGCAAAGATAACACTGCGGGCAAAGCAAAAACGGGATGGTCGCAAAAAAAAAAGCCATTCGGATCTAAAAGTTCAGGCCCATCAAAAGGGGCTAACAATGGCGCTAACTCCAGCCATAAGCAAGGTAAACGACCAGCTAAAGCGAAATAAAGCCTGATAGCTAGTCATGAGTCTCATATAAAAACCGTCTTTGCAGGCGGTTTTTTTTCAGGTTAAATTAAACAATCACTGTTATTGTGGTGTGTTAATAAAAGTTAATTGATCGATACCAAAAGGAATAATAATGAAAAAAATATTGGTCGCTGGTGTAATCAGCAGCATGGTGCCTGCGATGGCTATGGCTCATGCCTCTAAAGAAAACCCACAGCATCAATATTTTGATGCCATTGCTGCCCATTGCGGTAAAGCGTTCGCAGGTGAAGTGACCGCAGGTAATGAAGCTGACTCAGCATTCAGCAACAAAGCATTGGTTATGCATGTTCGTGAATGCAGCGATACAGAACTTAAAATCCCATTTCATGTGGGTGATGATCACTCGCGTACCTGGGTTATTACTAAAACAGAGACTGGCTTGCGCTTAAAGCATGATCATCGCCATGAAGATGGCACTGAAGACAAAGTGACTATGTACGGCGGTGATACTGCTGATATGGGCACAGCAACACAGCAATCATTTCCTGTTGACCAAGAGTCGATTGATAACTTTAACGAAAATGGTTTAACAGCTTCAGTAACTAACGTGTGGCACATGTATATTGAACCTGAGACGTTTACTTATCGTTTAACACGCGAAAACCGTGATTTTAGAGTCGATTTTGACTTAACTAAGCCAGTGGCATTACCGCCAACGCCTTGGGGTCATGAGTAACCGTTGCTTAAAGCATAAGCCTGCATAAATGACATCATAGGCAGCTAAAACACGCGAAAATCGTGACTTAAAAGTCGATTTTGATACTCCTGCCGAAAGGCAGTAAAACCTCTTCTTGCTTTGTGTGAGAAGAGTGTCGCTGAAAGCATACATTGACATAAGATAACCATAGTCTGACAAATTTAAAGCATAGTTTGACATAAAATGATATTTTGTATTTTAACTACATAATTCAATTTCATACAAATCAATTGCTTGAGTTAAAAATTAAAGCATAGCCTGACAAATTTGACAAAATATCGAGCAACTGTACACTAAATGTACATAAGTTGCTCGAGTTTTGCGCATGTATATTCGGAATTTACGTAAGCCTTCACCCAATAAAAACGTCTTTAAATTCGCGAGTGCAAAAGTGAGCGAAACGATAATGTGTGAAAGCACATTGGAGTTCGATGCATGTTTTCACCATGAATATAATGAGACTATTGAGGATTTTGGCAGTCAGCCTGAAGGGTTTTATTACTATTTTGAGGGTAAAAGATTACCTTATACACCAGACGCGATACTTCACTATATTGATGGGACGACAAAGTTTCATGAATATAAACCTTACAGTAAGACATTCGATCCAGTTTTTAGAGCAAAGTTTGTAGCTAAAAAAGAGGCTGCTCGGGTATTTGGTACTGAGCTTATACTTGTTACAGATAAGCAAATTCGTGTAAATCCAATCTTAAATAATCTCAAATTATTGCACCGGTATTCCGGTATCTATGGTGTTAGTGATATTCAACTTGAATTGCTTCAATTGATTAAAAAATCTGGAATAATTCAACTAGATGATGTTGCGGCTGAATATGAACTTTCAATCGGTGAAACACGCTCTTTTCTTTATTCGTTAATGAATAAAGGATTGATAAAAGCAGATTTGAATCAAGATGACCTAACTTGCAACCCATCTATTTGGTGTAATGCATGATGAACTTTGAAGATGAGTTTACAGAGTCTGCATCTGTCAAAAAGCCTGAACCCCCTGCTCAATACGTCAAGCTAGATGATTCAAAATTAGTTAAGCGCGATCTTGATACTTTTCCTGACTTCCTTAAAGAAAAAGCGCTCGATAAATACAAGCTAATTAGCTTTATTGAGCAGGCAAATTCAGGGGGCTGGACGCAAAAAAAACTAGATCCAATTCTTGATAAACTATTTGAAGGTAATGTAGACAAGCGGCCTAATTGGCGTACCGTGGTTCGTTGGCGCAAGAGTTATATAGATAGTAATGGTGATTTAGCTTCTTTGGTTGTTAAGCGTCATAAAATGGGCAACCGAAATAAGCGAGTAGAAGGCGATGAGGTATTTTTTGAGCGAGCATTATCTCGTTTTCTAGATGCCAAAAGACCGAAAGTGACAACTGCCTACCAGTACTATAAAGATTCCATCACTATTGAGAATGAAACAATTGTGGATGGGAAAATCCCTATTATCTCCTATACAGCTTTCAATCAAAGAATAAAGTCACTACCACCTTATCCAATAGCTGTCGCTAGGCATGGTAAGTTCAAAGCTGATCAGTGGTTTGCATATTGCTCTTCTCATATACCGCCCACTCGGATTTTAGAACGGGTAGAAATAGATCATACTCCACTTGATTTAATCCTTCTCGATGATGAACTACTGCTCCCCCTTGGAAGACCCTACCTGACTTTAATTGTAGATGTTTTTAGCAATTGTGTTTTAGGCTTTCATTTGAGTTATAAAGCTCCTTCTTATGTTTCAGCTGCTAAAGCGATTGTGCATGCGATAAAGCCTAAAACTCTGGGTAATGTCGGAATAGAGCTTCAAAATGATTGGCCTTGTTATGGTAAATTCGAAACTTTGGTTGTTGATAATGGAGCAGAGTTTTGGTCAAAGAGTTTAGACCATGCTTGTAAAGAAGCAGGTATCAATATTCAATATAACCCGGTTCGTAAGCCATGGTTAAAGCCGTTTGTTGAGCGTTTCTTTGGCATGATTAATCAATATTTTTTAACCGAAATCCCAGGGAAAACGTTTTCAAATATTCTAGAGAAAGAGGACTACAAACCTGAAAAAGACGCCATTATGCGTTTTTCAGTATTTGTCGAAGAATTTCATCGTTGGATTGTTGATATTTACCATCAGGACTCAGACTCTCGTGATACACGTATACCAATAAAGCAGTGGCAGCATGGTTTTGATATATATCCACCGTTAAAGATGGGCGTAGAGGATGAAGAGCGTTTTAATGTGCTGATGGGTATCACTGATGAAAGAACGCTAACTCGAAATGGTTTTAAATTCGAAGAGTTGATGTATGACTCCACCGCATTGGCTGATTATCGTAAGCACTATCCACAAACGAAAGGCTCTATAAAAAAACTCATTAAGATAGACCCTGATGATCTCTCTAATATCCAAGTTTACCTAGAAGAGTTAGAGGGCTACCTCAAAGTACCTTGTACTGATACTACTGGGTATGCTAATGGTTTGAGCCTTCACGAACATAAAGTAACTAAGAAGATTAACCGTGAAATTATACGCGAGAGTAAGGATAATTTAGGTTTAGCTAAAGCTAGAATGGCAATCCATGCTCGAGTACAGCAAGAGCAAGAAACCTTTAATGAATCTAAAACTAAAGCCACACTCTCTGGAGTTAAGAAGAAAGCTCAACTAGCTGATATTAGCTCAACAGGTAAATCCACAATAGTCCTCCCCAAAAGTGAACCGCAGAAGTTAATTAGCTGCAATCAAGTAGAGGCAGAGATGGAAGATGATGATTGGGATATGGATTTGGAAGGATATTGATGACTAAATTGACGCCTCAACAGGACACAGCACTTAAAGAGTTTGGGCTTTGTTTTATTGAACTTCCCATAGTGTCAGAAACGTTTAAAGATTTTGATGATCTAAGATTCAATAGAGATTATCAATCAGATCCTCAATGTATGATGCTTACTGGTGAAACAGGATCAGGTAAAACACGTTTGATCCAAGAGTATCGGCGAAGAGTGAATGCTAATAGTGGCTTTAGGCATTCAGATGTTCCTGTGCTCATTACAAATATTTCGAGTAATAAGGGATTAAAAAATACTTTAGTACAAATATTGTCAGATTTAGATACTTTTGGATGTCACCAAAAAAAACGTGGCATGAAAGCCGACTTGACCAAAAAAGTGGTGCAAAATTTAACAGCAGCTAATGTTGAATTACTTATCATTAATGAATTTCATGATTTAATTAAGTTTAAAAGTTACCAAGAGATCCAGATAATTACGAGTGCACTAAAATTCATTAGTGAAGAAGCAAATATACCTATTGTATTAGTAGGAATGCCTTGGATGAAAGATATAATTAATGATTCTGAATGGGGGTCTAGACTTCGGCGCAGGAAGCACTTGGAATATTTTAGTTATATACGTAAAGAAGATCGTGAACATTTTAGATTCCTTTTGGTTGGCTTTTCAAAAAGAATGTCGTTTGATACACGTCCGGTTTTGCATAGCAAAGAATTAACTCGAGCGCTCTTTGCTGTTTGTCGAGGGGAATTTAGGCAACTCATGGTCTTTCTATATGAAGCTTGTAAAATGGCGCTTCTGAATGAAGAACCTACTCTAAATAGAAAAATACTTGCTAAAACTTTTGAGAAACTAGGCTGTGAACACTTAAGTTCAAACCCATTTACTATAAAGTTTAAGGAAATTCCTATTCCAGTGCTGTCAATCCCTTCAAGGTATAACCCAAATGCTCTAGAAGAGAAAGATGAAATTATTGATAGGGTGTTTGAATATACCTATTAATGTAAATAAGCATCAAACATCCTTACGATTTGCTCTTTGTACCCGCCTAATAGGGCTAAGTTATAGTCATTCTCTTCCTCAATATTAGACTTATTTGAAGCAGTACTCTGTTCGATTGATAGCGATAAGCTAGAGAATTTTAGATTTTCATCTTCATCTTGCTCAACTTCGACATAGTTTGAATTATTTGCTAATGCTAAATTGATTGGTAGCCGTGCTTTTTGACTTGTAATCACAGGCATCTCGGGAAGGTCTTGACCGATGCGGTGTGCAAACTCACTAAGATTAGCTTCAGCTAATGTGAATAACCAAGCTTGTTGCTCTTTACCGGAAGTGACTCGCAAAATCCGACCTAACACCTGGCGATAATGCATTTCAGTTTTGATACTACTTAGGTGACAGCAAACCTGTAGCCTCGGAATATCGGTACCTTCTGAGATCATGCCAACACTCACTATCCATTGAGTATCGTTTTCTCTAAAGGTTTTAATTGTTCCTGAGGGATTTTTAAATTTGGATGTAACGATACATGCCGTCTGCTGAAAGTTGGCAATGAGCATTTGATGGAGCTTTTTAGCATGTTTAATCGATGTAGCAACGATAAGCCCGCCAGCAAGTGGATTGCTTTTGCGAATATCTTCTAGCTTACTGACGCCTTGTTTAAGTAAGTAATGTGTGACTTGTTGATTGTTTAATAATGAGCGATAACTGTAACTAGAGCCTTCTAAAAGTGCCGCAATAGAAGTAAATGTTTCTGATTTTTCATTGTTATCTAATTTAATTTCTTCATTGTCGATGAGTGTAATATGTGGCTGTCGGCATACTCCCTCAGCAATAGCTTTCCTTAAGCCATAAATAAAATCACAATGAACCGTATTATCTGGTTCGGTAAATCGCGATAGTACAATCGGTGCAGAATCTGAACGCCAAGGCGTACCAGAAAGGGCTAATGTATATCTGGCCTTATTTTGGATATTGAGCAGAACTTCTTCCCCCCAAGCATTGGCATCATTAAGTTCAACTCCTTTCAAATGATGCACCTCATCCATAATAACTAAAACGTTATGGCTATTTAGAAGTTGCCAGAAATCCGCTGTCAAAGAGGGCATAGATTGGTAAGTATAAACACTGCCAATTGCTCCAATTAAGCCATCAAAACGTTTTTTTAATCGTCGAGAAAATGTAGAACGGATACTTTCATTAACTTCAGACGATGGTGAGAAGCAAAGAACAAAATCAATAGACCCCTGTTCAATGAGTCTTGCTGATAGCTCTGCAGCCATTACCGTTTTACCTGCTCCAGGCGTCGCTAAGCACATAAAGTGACTTTGAGATTGATATAACTCTAGGGCCTTTTTAACGCAGTCTTGCTGCCAATGTCTTAACTTCACGATATTAACTCTCTAAGGTCTTGATACAGGCTTCTATGGCTTTAATCTTACCTACCATTGATGAGCCTTGGTTGCGCGCATGCATATAGCGGGAGTACAAGTTTGCTTTTGTTTCAGGGAACTCATTGAAAAGCCGTTTGAACTCTTCAGCTTCACCAATGTGGCTCAGTAGATCAATTTGATATTGATTGAGTGTAGCTTTTAGTTTTATTAGCTTGGGAGTGCAGTCATTAACAACCGGTGTTTTAGGAGAGGAATTGCGCGGCACTGTGGTGCAGAAACAGCTTTCATCAAACATGGAAGTTTTGATAAATGAAACCTTTTTCCCATCAGTCTGTTTTTCTAGAAAACCAACGCTACATAGCTTACTCAGTGCTCTATGCACTATTTGGCTTGCATCTTTGTTTTTTGTGCCAGGTAATTCTTCTATAAACATTTTTTTTAATTCAATTGCAGAAAATTGAGTAAGAGTTTTACTTTTCAGCAGCTTGATAAGTATTTTGTGTAATCGGATTTTTGACTGGTTCATTTGGCTTGCCAATTGTTAATGATTTCAATGTGTAATGAGCTGTTGCGTGACTTATAAATAATTAATACCGCTCATTATTTCTTTCAATGCCTGTTCATATTTCAACGAAATTGGTTAAAACTTGACAATGCAGCTTAAAAAGCTAAGGATTCCTTAGTATACCTTAAGTGAAAAAACTAAGACAATCTAAGTTATCTAGGATCAGACAAAAATGAACTCGTGTCAGAAAAACAGATCAATCCACTGCCGCTTAGGCTTAAGCAGGCAAGAAAAGCGATGGGCATCAGCCAAAAGCAACTGGGCATTCAATTAGGAATGGAACCGGGCACGGCGAGCGCACGCATGAATCATTATGAAAAAGGCAAACACACACCCGATTACGCCACGCTAAAAGCGATGGCCGACGAGTTAGGTGTGCCCGTGGCTTACTTTTTTTGTGAGTCAGAAAGCACAGCTGAGTTGCTGTGCTTGTTTGAGAAAATGACTGAAGAAGAAAAGGCGGAGTTAGTTGAGAGAATAAAAAAGGTTAACTCTAATACATCTAATTGTATTGAATAAAATTATCTTCCCCAACTAGCTCATTCGTCATTTCAACAACTTTTAGTTCATAGTCACCATAGCAATCTAAAGGTTGAGTATCCATGTGCTCTTCCTTAATTAAGTCGAACTCAATAGCTTTACCATTCTTCTTTTTCTTTTTTGAATATGCAAAAAATTTAGAATATCTGTTTGGCGATACACCTTCAAAGTTTTCAAATACGACTTTATTGGCCTTTTTGTCATCTATTAAACAAATTGCATCATCGTGTAAATCTAAAGCTAAACTTTTTTCATATGGTTCTATATAGACAACGCGCTCTATACCTGCAGCAACAATATGTCTAGCACAGCTATGGCATGGGTAGGTAGTGCAATATAGAATTTTGCCAACAGTAGACGTGGTAGTGTCTCTAGCTAGAGATACAATCGCATCCATCTCTGCATGGATTGCTCTAGAATATTCTATTAAGCTTTTGGCTTTTGAGTTATCCATTATATCTTCAGCTAACTTGGTGCTGCCATCAATTCCATTTTTTGTAAGTACTTCTTCTATCTGTTTTCTGAGTAAACCTTTATGTTTGTCATTATGGCAATCACCAGTTCTGTAACCGTAGCATCGATTATCTTCTTCGTTATCTGTATCGTATAGACCACCACCAAATTTCGGTACATCATTACAGCCTGTTGAAAGAATTCGACCTTCTGTATCAGAAATTGCAGCACCAACCTGTCTAGACATACATGCTGAACGTAAAGAGGCTGAATAAGCCGAAAACATTCCACTTTCATTTCTAGTAGGCGTGATATTTTCAACACCATGAACAAGTTTAATAAATCGGGTAACGGATGCTTTCAGTTTATCGGCTTTATCAATATTTCGGATAAAGTAATCAGATAGAAATGCAGTAGTTTCCACTTGCTGGCCAAAATCATCTTTACCTTTACGGTCGCGATCTACTAGTTTGTAGGCGTCTGATTTTTTGATACCTTCCTGAACAATGTTGTTGATACGTTCATTTTCAGTTCTTAAAAGGCCTAATAAATAGAAATTATTTCTGTATATTTCTTGAAATATTTTAACTTCGGCAGGATTTTTTAATTGGTTGATGATATATGCCACTTTTTTGTCAATTTTCAAAGCGGTAGTTGGGGGGGTATTTTTATCACCAAACAAGCTCGTGCGGATAATAGAAATTCTGCGTATTGCCATATCAGCAATTATGGAAGGGGATTTGTTAGCTCTTAAGTCATCACCCAAATCTTGTAATTTATCATAGCGTTCATAACCATTAAGCTTGAGTGTTTCTTCTGGGTTTTCGAATTGTGCAGCGATTAATTCACTTAAGCTGATATGCTCCACATGGTAATCAGCTGAAATTAACTCTTCTTGAAGTTGTTTATTCAACAGTTTGACGCCTGCACCTACAGCTCCACAAAGACCAATAACAAGCTCTTTTGAGTGCCTTGCTCGTATGGTATCTAATGTGCTTTTGGATTTTTTCCCTGGAAAGTTTACGAGTTGTGGCTGGGCCATTTCTGATATCCTTATCTTATAAAAACTATACGATATCAGAGGTTAAAAGCTAAAGCACTTACCAATCTAATTTAGATGCAGCTTCAGATACTTGACGTTTAGCTTGTTCAAATTTAATAGATGTTTTCTTTTGTTCGAATAATCGAACATTAGAGTTTTTATTAACATCATTTCTAGGCTTTGGTGAAGCTGATTTTGATGTCTGGTAATCACTTAATTGAGCAATCATGTCCATATCCTTATAAGGAGAAGCGCGTATTATACACAGAGCTTTTCATGTTTCAATTAAAAACGACTTCAACTAAACTTATAGCCGATTGGCGCATAAATCAACTATAACTATGACTTTTGTTGGTTCACTCATATAAATACTTCTGAAATCCGATAAACGTTTCACGTATTGCTGTTGGTGAGCCGAACTCTGCTGCAGCATCGCTTATGGTGTTGTATTTAAGTTCTACTAAGCTGCGCATTTTCTTGGCTGCTAATTCTTGTACGCCATCTTCGATGTATTTATCTAAAATGAATTCGATAAATTCGACCTGTTTGTAGCTAAACTTACTTGATATGCTGGGTCTGGCAGTTGCGACACGCTCTTTGCGTGTGTGGGTTTCTCTAGCGTAAGCTACAAAGGCTAATAGGTCGTATACGTCACTGTCTTTGGCGTCGATAATATCTTTCATACTATCGAGTTTTTCATCGTCGTAACCGGCTTCGTGTAAATCTGCTAATAGCTTTTCACGGGTGCTTGGATTACTCCATATTTCACGTAACTGATCTTCATTGCCAAAGAATCTGGGTAAATCACCAAACAATTGTTCAACAAATTGTTTAGCGGTAAGCATTTCGCCGTCTGCACCCATAAACAATACGCTTTTCATGTGCTGTATTTGGCGAACTTTACCATCAGTTAACGTGATGAATATTTTTTCTGGTCTGCCAGTTCCCCCACCGCCTTCGTCTGTATCACAACTACAGGGAGTATTGCCGCAGTTAATACAGGGCTCATCTGTGCCAATATCAGGGCACTCGCAAGGTGACTGATTGCAATTATCACAAGGGAGTTCTGGTTCGTCATTTCCGCAATTACACGGATTAAAACCACAGACTTCACATACACAAATACAGGGTTTGGCGTTACAAATATCACAAGGCTCTGGTTCAGGTTTGTCATCTGGTGGCAGTGGCTCGCCATCCCACTCTGGATCTGAAAAGTTATGATGTGCTTTTACAAAGTCATACACGGTGAAAAATGATTTACCGTCGTACATGCGCGTACCACGGCCTATGATTTGTTTAAACTCAATCATGTTTTTACATTCACGCATGAGCACAATGTTGCGCACATTACGGGCGTCTACGCCTGTCGATAACTTACGTGAAGTGGTTAATATGGTAGGAATGGTTTTTTCGTTATCACAGAATGTACGTAAGTCGTTTTCACCCGCCGCACCATCGTTAGCGGTAATTCGAACACAATAGCTTGGGTTAGTTGTCCAACCTTTTTTTACCGCGTATTGATTAATAAAATCGCGCACCATACCAGCATGTTCTTGGGTGGCACAAAATACAATGGTTTTTTCCTGCGGATTGATATGGTCCATCCAATATTGCACACGTTTCTGTTCACGCTGCGGCATTGTGATGATGCGGTTAAAGTCACTCTCTTTGTAAACTTTTCCAGCTTCAGGCTCACCTTTAAAAGTAACCGCATCGCCAGGGGTATAAACATACTCGTCCATGGTACCGACAATTGGGTACACCTTAAATGGCGTTAAAAATCCGTCACTAATACCCTGCTTTAATGTGTAGCAGTAAACAGGGTCGCCAAAGTATTTGTAACTGTCGGCATTGTCGGTACGCTTTGGCGTAGCAGTTAAACCTAACTGCACAGCGGGGGCAAAGTAATTAAGAATTTCACGCCATGAACTTTCATCATTTGCGCCGCCACGGTGACATTCATCAATAATGATAAAGTCGAAGAAGTCTTCTGGATATTCTCTAAATCGGCAGTTGCTAGTATCTTTTACTTGCTCAGCATCAAACTCTTCACTTTCTAATTCTTCAGCATCATTACCGCCAGGTTCCGTCATGAGTGTTTGGAAAATCGCCATGAAGATACTGGCATTTTTAGGTACACCTTTGGCTTTTTTTATTTCGCTAGGTGTAATTCGCACTACCGCATCTTCACCAAATGCACCAAAGTCATTAAAGGCTTGTTTGGTTAATACATTACGGTCGGCTAGGAATAAAATGCGTGGGCGTTTTTTAGCGTTACTTGGATTCTTAGCCGCTTGCAAACTCCAACGGCTATTGAACAACTTCCATGACAATTGAAAAGCAATGCAGGTTTTACCCGTACCTGTTGCAAGGGTCAGTAGAATACGGTCTTTGCTTTTTGCTATCGCCTCTAATGCTTGGTTAATCGCATTTTCTTGGTAGTAGCGAGGTTGCCAGTCGCCTTTACATTCAAAGGGGATTTTTGCAAAATTTTCACGCCAAGTGCTGGTGAACTCAGGTTCGCTTTTCCCGTCTTCGCCATTAAAGGCAATTGCCCACATTTCTTCTGGGCTTAAGTAGCTTTCAACTAACTGCTCGTCACCCGTTAGCATATCTATTTGGTAAATGTCATGACCGTTTGTGGCATAAGCGAAACGGCACTGCAAGCGTGTAGCGTAGTCTTTAGCTTGGCGTACACCTTCGGTGTAGCTTAAACTTTCACGCTTAGCTTCAACTGCTGCGAGCTTGCGACCTTGAAACTCTAAAACGTAATCTGCACTGAGTTTTGAACCACGCTTACCACCACCCAAAATACGCCCAGCAGTAATACTCACTTCGCGGCGAATTATGCTGTGTTCAATAACGCCCCAACCGTCTAAGGCTAATTTAGGCGAGATTAACTCGGCACGGGTTTCAGATTCGTTTCTACTCATGACACTACCTTGTGTTTACTGTTTAGGCTGATGTTTAGTCGTGCGTTAATTCACCGCTAAAGGCTTTTTGTAAGATGGATTTTTTTAGTTCGTCTATCTTTAAAATTTTCTTACGGTAAATAGCCTCTATCTTGTCAATATATAGCTTCAAACTTTGTAATTCGCTGACTATCTTTTCCTGAGTAATCATATCTGGTACGGGGAGCGAGTATTCTTTGATCATAGGCACTGTTAATTGAGGAATAGCCGACCCACTTCTTAAAATATCTAATGTTTGTAGGGCATACTTCAAATACTCTAAACCAATAATTTCTTTATTTGGTGTTAATACAATTAGTCGCACAATTGGCAAAAATGGTTCTTTTCTCAATTCGATATGACCAGTACCACTTCCCCTGGCTGCAATAGTTATTGACGGTTCATCGGCTCTAGAGTAATCAGTAAATCCATAGAGGCCATTATTCTTCACCGCATTGGCGTAGATAGGGATATTAAACTCTTTGGTTTGCTCCTTTGAAAACAAACCTTTTTTAGGGGCGTCGCCACCTGCAAATATATCATCGCAAACTAATGGTAAAGAACTTAAATTCGAAGATACACCAAGGCTTTCAAACAAATTAAGCTTTTTGCTTTCAAATAACTCGCGGGCATTTTTTAGGTTTTGTTCGGTTTTAGCGCGTGTTTGTTCTAAGTCGGCAAACACAGTGTCGAGCAATGCCACAATGCGTTTTTGTTCTGGGATTGGTGGGAGTGGAATTTCCAAGGCTTTAACAAAAGTAAGTTTCACACCCTGAACTGTAGCGCCAGTTCCGGCTCCCACAATCACATGTGCAATACTCTTAAGCCACCAATATAAAAAAGTATTATCAAGCCTTTCTGTTTTAGGAATTATCGCTTTTAAATCTTGATTTATTGCTGTGTCTTGCTCTAAAACACATACTTTTCCCAATCCAACCCTAGTCGCAGTAATGATTGTTCCTGAAGGAATTAGATTAGTTGAACTCTTTTTAATGGCTTCTTCTGTAATACTCATTTCTGTACGAGATAAACGATCGTTTCGCATATCACGAACTGTAGCCCAAGGAATAACGCCCTCGTAAAAGCTTTTATTAGACTTTGTTGGTGTTCCACCGCCAATAATATTGCATACGTCACCTAATTTTTTAACTGACCATACCATTACAGCAACTCCTGAATCTTAACTAAAATTGCTTCTGACTCTTTATCTAACGCGATAATATCTTCAATAATCACTTTAGGTTCACGCAGTGGCACTGCTTCTTCAACATTCGGATTCTTAACTGACAGGTCATAGGTGCTTTCGTCAATATCACCGATAGCTAATGCCCAAGATTTTTCTGAGCTGCCTTTTTCTAAGTTACTCATGGCTGCTTTTTGTAGCTCAACAAATTCTTCTAAATCTTTGTCGTTTAACGGGTTGGTTTTACCCATGTTACGACCGACATTTAGCTCGTAGAACCATGTATTAAGCGTTGGTTCACCTTTGGTAAAGAACAGCACGACAGTTTTAACCCCAGCACCTAAAAAGGTACCGCCTGGGCAATCAAGCACGGTGTGTAAATTACAGTTTTCCAGTAGTTCTTTACGTAATTTAATCGCGGCGTTGTCGGTGTTACTTAAGAACGTATTTTTAATCACAATGGCTGCACGGCCACCGGGTTTGAGCATTTTAATAAAGTGCTGCAAAAACAAAAATGCAGTTTCACCGGTTTGAATTGGGAAGTTCTCTTGTACTTCTTTACGCTCTTTACCACCAAACGGAGGGTTAGCCAGTATGATATCGTGTTGGTTACTTGGCTGAATATCTTGCAGGTTTTCAGACAGTGTATTGGTGTGTAATACGTTAGGCGCTTCGATGCCATGCAAAATCATGTTCATGATGGCGATAACGTACGCCAGAGACTTTTTCTCTTTAGCGTAAAAGGTACTGTTTTGCAGGGTTTCCCTATCACTTGTCGATAAACTGCTCTTTGGTTTTAGCTTTTTTTCATCTTCATAATAAAGATAATCGAATGCTTCACACAAGAAACCAGCAGACCCAGCTGCGCCATCATAAATGGTTTCACCAATTTGTGGTTGTACTACATCTACCATCGCGCGAATTAATGGGCGTGGCGTGTAGTATTCGCCGCCGTTTCTGCCTGCGTTACCCATGTTTTTAATTTTGGCTTCGTATAAGTGGCTTAGTTCGTGTTTTTCTTGCTGTGAGCGGAAACGTAAGGAGTCAATTTTTTCCAGAGCGTCACGCAGTGAATAACCACTTTGAATTTTGTTTTTTATCTCGCTAAAAATCTCACCAATTTTATATTCAATGGTGTTGGCGTTATCGGCACGTTGCTTAAAGCCTTTTAGGTATGGGAATAGTTGACCATCAACAAAATCCATTAAGTCATCACCGGTTAAGGCGTTGTTATGGTCAAACTTGCCATCAGCGTCTTTTGGTGCCGCCCATTCGCTCCAACGGAATTGCTTGTCGATGATGTATTCATAGGTTTCCATCATCATCTCAGCTTCTTGCGACTTGGTGTATTCAAGATCGTCGAGGTACTTTAAAAATAGCATCCATGATGATTGCTCGGTGTAATCTAGCTCAGAAGAGCAACCTGCGTCTTTGTGGAAAATGTCGTCGACGTTTTTAAATACTTGTTCAAACATGAGTTACCTATTGAAATGTGTTACCGGCATCGAATATAGATTTGATGTCAGTGAAATTTGGTTGTTGCTGCTTATGCGCGTCATGAAGGCTATCCTACATTTCCCACATAATCTAAACACGCCAATAATGATGCTCCATTGCGTGTCAGTCGTATTAGTTGCTTTGAATAAGCCTAAGGCTATTCATTGTCTTAGATAGGAAAATAATTGACCTCATCTTATCAGTAAAAAATGGCTATGTTATGGTTTACGGTCAAGTTTTTATGCCTGCTTTTCATTTATTTCTAATTGATAAAAAACGGTAGAGGAAAAGGTAATATGCCTGTAATGCTTTTTGGGTCATCATGCTGCATAAAATTCGATGATGAAATCAGTTTATCTATTGATAAATTTACTTTTTATCAAGCAGAGTAAGGGACTCATTACTTATACAGTGAAATGTGTGACAGCCCTTATCAGCCAATGCCAGATCCTTATGCTGAAATAGATAAAAAACGCGAAAAAGTTGAGTTAGGAAGGTTGAGAAACCCATGGCGAATTTTTACTATTTTTGCGGTTGGAGGGGTAATAGGTTTTGTTTGCGCAAATATAATGAATTAACCAAAGTCCTGTATGTTTATTGTACATTTAGTGTGAGTGCGGATATGATTATTTTGTACATTAGCGCTTAAGTAGGTTGTCACACAATGCAATATGGATGTTTGCTGTGGTATTGATTTTTTGTGACCTTAGATTTGCAAATTGATCAAGGATGAGAAATGAAATATCTCGTTATAATACTGGCTCTATTGAGCCTGTCGGCTTGTGGCTCCTCAACGTCAAACAACGATTCCACTCCCATTACCACCGATATTCAAGTCGCTACCCCATCGAATGAACTAGATGCTCATCATTTAGCATGTAGACGAGCAAGTGATGAGCAGCTCAATTATTTAAGTCAAAAAATTACTAGCCAATCTGATTTAAAAGGCGTGTTGTTTTACTTTCATGGTGGGTTGAGTGGTGAAGGTTATATGAAAGGCACCTTGGGGCCACTATTACAAGAGTCTATTTTTAATTCCGAAGCACTAAATAGCTACTATCCTGTTTTTATTAATTATGATGCTCATCCATATAAAGATGGCAATTTAGGAAAAAGCTTTGTTGAGTTACTAGAAGAAGCTGCAAAAGACACAGCTTTTAATCAAGCTGGACAGAAGTTTAAAGATAAGATGGTTACAGATTCTACACTGAAGAAGTCACAAAAGGGTTTTGGTGGTTTAAATTCTGATGATGCCACTGCTGAAGTGGCTAAGAGCTATCTACAGCAAGTATCTTCTAGTTTGAAAAGTAACAATAAATTTAATTCGATTACTGTTGATAGTGATGAATACTACTACGCTATTCTAGAAGATGACTTTTTAGCACAGCAGATAAACGATGATTTAGTTAAACTGGATCAAGACTTTCGAGAAATTGAGGAAGAGTTGGCGGGTGCCTCTGTTACATCACTGAAGGATGGTGATATTCAAAAAGGTATTATTGGTTTTTCAACAAGTGTGGTTATTGCTAAGTCACTTGCACGTATTGCCTTAGGGACCAATCACCAAATAGTACCAACTTTTGAAGAGGAGGCTTTTAGGGCGTATAACATCGGCGGCTTCAGCATTCAAAAGGTTGCTACGGCACATTGGAATACTGTAAAAAAGAACG
Organism: Shewanella sp. 10N.7; assembly: GCF_020806285.1. NCBI lineage: Bacteria > Pseudomonadati > Pseudomonadota > Gammaproteobacteria > Alteromonadales > Shewanellaceae > Shewanella > Shewanella sp. 10N.7. The sequence continues at coordinate 11,324 of NZ_JAJGZS010000034.1, read as the reverse complement.
CTCAAGAGTGTTTTGCTGATGGTTCTGCTGGTGACAAGTTGGTGAAGACTTTAGTGGAGGCTGGCATTCCAATTCATACCATTTCACATTCTGCAGGTTCTATTCCTACAGGTCATTTGCTCAAAAGTATGAAAGAAAAATCGCAAAAACTGGCTTCTGTTAATTTAATTGTGCCAGCAATTTCACAAGAGGGATTTAGCGATATTTACCTTAAAAATTTAGCGGGTGCAGACAATATTTATGGTTATGTATTGAGCAGGAAGCAAGAGGAAGTGGATAGTATTGTTTGGGGTATTTATCCCGCCTCACTTTTGTATGCTGTATCAGGTGTTGCCGAAGGAGCTTGGCATAACGATAAAATGTTGATGATAGAGCAGCATATGAGGCCAACAAGTAGAGTATATGGCAGTTGGTTCCATAAAATGTTTACTGGGGATAAGCCAAAACCGGTGTGGAAATTTTTAGCTAATAATAGCGAGAAATGGTATTACTACCCAAGTAAACAACTACCATATAACACGGATAAACCTGGTAAGCGTTCATCCCACGAATGTACTAAGTATCCTTGGGTTTCGCCAGAAGTGGCGACCAGTATCATTAAAAACATCTCTGGAGTGACCGTTGATAATGTTAGCCTGCCTAACTCTCCTGAAACAATCAAGGATGCTCAAAGCCTTAATAAAAAATGTGACTTTTATTAACCTTGAATTAAATTGAAGACTTCGGTTACACTCAAACTAAGAATTCCTTAGTTTTGGTGTGGTATGGCATTTCTCTTTTCTCCTAAAGTACGTGCTTTTTCCGATGAGTCATTAGAAAGTTACCTGTTACGAGTTGTAGCTGAGAACTTCTTTGATTCCTATCAGCAATTGAGTTTAGCGATCCGTGAAGAGCTTCATGAGTTAGATTTTGAGGTTCATGGTGCTTTTCCTATTGAGCTAAAACGCCTTAATGTGTATCACGCCAAACATAATAGTCATTTTAGAATGCGGGCATTAAGCTTGCTTGAATCCCTCCTTGATTTACCTCCTCATGAGTTACAAAAGCTGGCCTTACTGCGATCTAATAGAACATTTGTGGGAGGCATGTCTGCAGTGCACCGTAATGGTGTTGATATTCCGATGAGCTTTATTCGTTACGACGCTGAAGATGGTGTTGAAGCTTTACCTGTTTGCCCTCAATGCTTAAAGGAAAACCCCTATATCCGCCAGGCTTGGCACCTAAAACCTGTGGAAGTATGTGCTAAACATGAGTGTGAACTGCTTCATCACTGTCCTGAGTGCCAACTACCCATCAATTATATTGAGAATGAGTCGATTACTTATTGTGCTTGCGGGTTTGAGTTTGCGTTAGCTTCTAGCATTAATGCTGACAATCAAAAGGTTGTATTGTCCCGTAGCTTGTTTGACGGTGACGCTTTATCTAATAATCCTCTGTTATTTATGGGTACATCTGCCACTCATCGGCTTGCCGCACTGGTTTGGTATCAAAAACGCTATGGCAAGTGTGATGACTTTAGCAATGCTATTACCTATTTTGATGCTTGGCCGAATAATTTTTACAACGAGCTGGACAAGCTAACTGCTGGAGCAGAGTTAAAGCTTATTGATTTATTTAATCGAACTTCATTTCACTCTATCTTTGGTGAGCTTATTTTAAATTCTCAATGTATTTATCCAGAAGATAAAGAGCCGCATTTTATTCATCTAGCTTTGATGGAATATCTTAGAAAATTAGTAGAGTCTTCCCCTAAAACCAAGAAACCTAACGTGGCTGATATGTTGGTTTCTGTAGCTGAAACGGCAGTCTTATTGTCTACCACCCATGAGCAGGTTTATCGCCTCTATCAAGAGGGTATTTTAGTCTCTAAGTTTCGTCAAAAAATGAGGCATCGAATAGAACCTCATGTTGGTGTTTTTTATTTAAGGCAAATCATTGAGTTTCAATTAAGTTTTGGAAGTAATAATCAGGGAGTGTATTTATCATCATGGTAGATGAACAAAGTTTCCAAGAGTTACTCGGTATTGAGGATATTTCTGAGCGGGATATTGCATTAAGGAGAGCCTTTGCTGCCTATAAAGCACCGATTGATGTGACGGGCAATGAAGCCGATGCATTAATGATATTACTCAACCTAACTTACCCCAGAAAGTTGGTCAATAATCTCCTCGATAAAAAACTAGCTAAAACCACACTCAAAAATGAGATCCATATTGATGGGTGTATTAATGAAGTGGAATGGCTACATACTCACAATTTGAAATATCCTGATATTCGAGTCAGTAAGCAAAGACTGATAAAAGCATCTCCAGTATCACACCCTAATGTATTGAGTAGTGCAAGCTGCATAAGCACTTTGGGGTGGTCACATGACAGCGCCAAAGTGAATAAGGCAAAGTTGTTTACTTGTCATTTTATTTGGCAAGAGCGAGTGTGTTGTCTTGCCACTTTATTGTTAGAACCGCCTAAAGAATGGAAGTCTGCTTTTCAGCAATTTGGTATGCCTGTGAAGCTCTTCATGAATGTGTGCGGCAGGGTTAAAGCTTCCTTGCCTAGTGATGAAAGTCCCAATCGTGTCGATAAATATTCCATTCAAGTTCGCCTGCCTTATCGAGATGGCTATTTGGCGATTACGCCTGTTGTTAGTCATGCATTGCAAGCAGAAATACAACAATCTGCAATGTCTAAGAAGGGCCGATACACCAATATTGAGTTTACACGTCCTGCGGCTGTTAGTGAGTTATTGGCGTCTCTTGGTGGTAACGTCAAAGTACTGAGTTACCCGCCAAGAATAGGAAATGTAGTGCATGGATTAAGAGACTCTTGGGTATTAAAGGTGCAAGCTGGTCAAACTGTATTAAATCAAAGTGCATTATCACAACCTCAATTTAGCAGCGCTTTAGATGGCCTTTTAACAAATGGTTTTAAGTTAGCACTGAAGCAACGTAGGCAGCAAAAAGTAGCTTGTATGAGACAGATAAGAGCAACTTTGACTGAGTGGTTATCGCCATTATTGGAATGGTGTTTAGAGGTAGAAGAGAACAAGGTTAATGTTAACGAACTAGTGAATATTCATAACTCATTTGAGTATCAGTTTATAACTACTGAAAAAGAAAATCTTGCTGGGTTACTAAACCCCATGTTTAGCCTGTTAAATACTGTCTTATCTAACTCAAATACGTTACAAAAATATGCTTTCCATCAGCGTTTGATGAAGCCGCTGAAAAGTAGTTTGAAATGGTTGCTCGGGTCTCTATCTAGAGAGTCAAATAGAGAAATAGTAGATGAAGATAGCCAACAGCGTTATTTGTATTTAAAAGGCATACAAGTATTTGATGCGCAAGCGTTATCTAATCCCTATTGTGCTGGTATCCCTTCGTTAACGGCAGTATGGGGGATGATGCATAACTATCAACGGCGGTTAAATGAAAGGCTAGGTACTGAGATTAGAATGACTTCATTTTCGTGGTTTATTCGTCAGTACTCATCAGTAGCAGGTAAAAAACTGCCTGAGTACGGTATGCAAGGGCAAAAAGAAAACCAGTTTAGACGGGCTGGGATTATAGATAATAAACATTGTGATTTAGTGTTTGATCTTGTGGTGCACATTGATGGTTATGAAGAGGACTTAACTTTACTAGATGATGCAAGTGGCATTATAAAAGCAAGCTTTCCAGCCAACTTTGCTGGAGGCGTTATGCTTCCTCCTGAGATAGGTACAGTCGATGAATGGTGTGAGTTGTATCGTAGTGAAACATCGCTTTATTTAAAGCTCAGAAGGCTTCCAGCTTCCGGTAAATGGATAATGCCGACTAGATATCAATTTGCTAACCTTGATGAGATGCTAAGACTGTTGAAGCAAAATTTATCGTTGTGCCCAGTGATGTCGGGATACCTGTTATTAGCTATTCCTGATAGTCGTAAAAATTCGCTGGAGCCATTACATTGTTATGCTGAGTCTGCGATTGGACTAGTTGAGTATGCAACCGCGATTGATATAAGGTTGCAAGGGATGAGTAACTTTTTTAGACGGGCTTTTTGGATGCTCGATATAAAAGAAGCTTCAATGCTAATGAAACGGATTTGAGGATGCTTTATGGAGTTATGTAATGTTTTAAAGTACGACCGATCTTTGTACCCAAGTAAAGCGGTTTTCTTCTACAAAACAGCAGAAAATGACTTTGTCCCTCTTGAGGCTGAAATTAATCGAATTCGAGGTCAAAAGGCTGGGTTTACAGAAGCCTTTACTCCACAGTTCAAGTCCAAAAACTTAGCACCGCAAGATTTAGCCCATTGTAATCCGCTTATCCTTGAAGAGTGCTACGTCCCCCCAAATGTTGATCATATTTATTGCCGTTTCTCATTAAGAGTACAAGCTAACTCTCTTAAACCTGCGGGTTGCAGCGAACCGACAGTATTCGCTTTACTTGAAGAGTTTGCAGCAAAATTTAAAACGTGTGGCGGTTACAAAGAATTAGCCACTCGATACTGTAAAAACGTACTGTTAGGCACCTGGCTTTGGCGTAACCAAAATACGGGAAATTCTCAAATAGAGGTTCAAACTAGCTCTGGTAATTGCTATCAAATAGCTAACACTCGCAAACTTGCTTGGGACAGTCATTGGCCTGCCGATGCTCAAAAGGTATTAGAAGAGTTAAGTGATGAGGTTCATCAAGCGTTAACAGAGCCTACTGTATTTTGGCATGCAAATATTACTGTCAAAATTGAAACAGCTTTCTGCCAAGAGATCTACCCAAGTCAGTCTTTTGGTGAAAAGGCGGCACAGGGTGAAGCTTCAAAGCAGTTTGCTAAGGTGAAATGTGTTGATGGGCGTTACGCTGTGAGCTTTAATTCGGTAAAGATTGGGGCAGCACTGCAGTTAATTGATGACTGGTGGGATTATGACGGTTCAAAGCGATTGCGTATTCACGAATATGGTGCAGACAAAGAGTTAGGTGTTGCACGTCGTTCACCAGAATCTGAGCAGAGTTTTTATTCTTTGTTTGTTAACTCTGAGCTTTATCTTGCTGAGCTAAACCAACACCTAGTAGAGGATGAATATTCGATTAGTCCAAATATCTACTATCTGTTTGCTGTGTTAATAAAGGGCGGGATGTTTCAGAAAAAGGCTAAGAAGAACGTCAAATCCAAGAATGAAGAAAAGGTAGAAGCCAAGGAAAAGGTCTAGCATGAGGACTCAACGATTTTACTTTATGGTGAAGTTTGTACCTAAAGAAGCAAATTTAGCTCTGCTGATTGGGAGGTGTATTAAGATTATGCATGGCTTTATTCGTAAGCATCAGATCCAAGGTTTGGGTGTGAGTTTGCCAGCTTGGAGTGATGAATCTATCGGTAATGTCATTGCATTTATTTACTCTAATGAAGAAGCATTAAATAACCTCAGGCAGCAATCATATTTTAAAGATATGCAGGAGTGTGGATTTTTTAAAATCAGTGAGATTGAAGCTGTTCCTGATGGGTGTAATGAGGTGCGATTTAAGCGTAATCAAAGCATAGCAAAAATATTTGTTGGTGAAACTCGAAGAAGGTTAAAACGTTTGAAAAAGCGGGCGTTAGCAAGAGGCGAGGTTTTTAATCCAAACAAAAGCCCTGAACCAAAAGAGCGAGAAGCGTTTCATCGAATTGCAATGAGTAGCGATGGTAGTCAGCAAGAGTACCTTCTTCATATTCAGAAAGTTATGGTTGGGAAACAATTTGAGCCGAAATTTAACAGTTATGGCTTTGCTACTAATGAGCAGTTAAATGGTACGGTACCTGATCTATCTGACTTAGTTGAAACCATTTAACCTTCTTTGTGTAACCTATTCAAGCTGTTGATTTTTAACCACATTATCCATTTGGGATTTAGTTAGGTTAAAAGTTAATATTTGAAGTTAGCAATTGATCTTTATCATGATTTTTTGATAAGTTGATTGTGACCTGCCGTATAGGCAGCTAAAAATAAGTGAAGGTTGGGTAATTGAAGTCAGCACTCGTGACCTGCCGTATAGGCAGCTAAAAATATAAATCAAAATAAATAAACTTGAGTTACTTTGTGACCTGCCGTATAGGCAGCTAAAAATACTATGAATGTTTTTGTATCAATATCCGAAGCGTGACCTGCCGTATAGGCAGCTAAAAAACGCGAAAATCGTGACTTAAAAGTTGATTTTGAGATACCTGCCGAAAAGGCAGTAAATAAAACCTCTTCTCATTTTATGGGAAGAGGTTTTTTATTTGAGGATGACTTCTCTATAACAAAAGCCGAATGAGTGAGTTGATTAGCCTGAAGGCCGAAAGCTGGATAACGAGTCGCTTAACAATAATAAATGTGTCCAGTAATTAGTTAGAGAAACTCTAAAGTAGTAAACAGTATTCCTTAGTCACTAAAGTTTACCTCTCCACTAAAGGAGGCTGATCTTAAACTGGTAATTTTTATTGAGTAAGGATAAGCATCTAAAATAGTTTGGGAAAAAGTTTAGCAACCTCGTCTTTACTAAGGCTTTCATTTACTTCGCTTTCAGGTTTAATAAAAAACCATGCTTTTCCATCATTATATACAAACGGAGCACTATTTATTTTCGATACTGGTCTAATATAATAGAAGTTTGAGTCAAGTTGGTCGGTGATTTTCAAATTGCTGAACCAACCCATTGTTTTAATGCCTATTACCGCATAATTTCCTTGCTGGCCTTTTGGGGTAGATGTAGTGAACTTCATAAGTGAAATATCGTTATATCCAGATCTAACACACTGATTAATCTTAGTAATGTTCCGCTTACTCATATATTTTTCAGTATATACTTTTTTTCCATTTGGATAGATTTTCGATTGTAAATCAGCGCAATAAGATCCTTCATAAATCATTTCATAAGAATGCCCAGGAGTCCATATACTGTGTGAATACTTGATGTTATATTCCGTCTCAGTTGCTTTTATTATTTGACTATTAACGTAATTATATGATTCATCGATACTCTGGTTGGACGTATCTTTAATTGGGACATAATAGATACCGTATCCTGAGTTTAAAGGGTATTCCCCGTGTGAAGAGCCTAGTAAACCTAATAGCGCACCACCAATCCCATTACTCATTAGTCCCATGTAAGTATCAGCTGTTTTAGATAATGCATCTGCTTTTATATCTGCATTTTCTGCAATCCTCGCATCCATAATGCCATTATGAAAACCAAGTGAGCCATTTACTACATTCATTGCAAATGATTGTGATTTATCATAAATAAAGTCATCACTTTCTTCTGGGGAATAACTTCTTTTTGTTGATACACAAGCCACCATGCAAAAAGAGACAACTAGCAATATAGAATTATTTGACTTCATTTAAAACCCTTACAAGATAGATGATATTTATAGAGCATTTTGTTAACGCCCAAGAACAATAAATCAACCAAATCATTATGTTATTGTTTTGTTTTTGTTGTAACTTTGATTGTGATCAAGTTTAGATGGGTTGTTGGGGGAGATTCCTTCTTAGGAAGCTTCCCCCTTAATGAAGAATTGGTAAACCATTGTTTTAATAATTTAGTTTTAGGGCTAGGGAGTGTCTACTTTTTAAGGTCTGGATGATACGCTATTCAAATACTTAAGTGTGTAGTGGATTACCTAAATAGACCACTTGCTGGTAGGTAATACTTGTACTTTGTCATGGCTGATGTTACCTGAAATATTGAAGCTTTCAGAACTTGTAAAACATTTTTCTTGAAGGGCTAGGGGCATAACACATTTATGTCGGGCAGACGACACTTGTTACCAAGTGCCGCCCTCCTAAGAACCCAGCGTGCAACTTTCACTGCACTAGGCTCAAGCCTCCGCAAAAGTATCGTTTGATACCCAGCAACTTATAAAGCAGTGAGAGTAGGTTCATTCCAAGAGTTACTTACTGTCTTGTTCATAATATAGAAAAGCTACAAAACGTGATGCATTAAAAGGGGAAGCCCTTTTCGCCTCAAAAGCTCACCAAAATCGCCTTACAGCCCCCTAAAAACAACAATAAATCTGCATGTTAAATAATAATCTCAACATCGCTAAATGATTGAATCAAAATATAAAATCAGATATTGTTTATTCAATAATCAAAATGGATTTTAAACGAGTCAATCTACAGCCTCGTTAGCTGTATCTTAGGTTTTGTCGATAAATGGAGCTTTAATGAAAATTTTCTTTCAAATATTTGTAACTTTAATGGCATTAATTAGTTTAGGGTGCTTATCTCATTTTATTTACTACCTATTAAAATCACCACAAACACTTTATACCCGCTTTCTTTGCCCCAAGCACAATATGATTCTTTTAACCTACACCAAAAAAATATATCTATTTTTGTGTTTCATGCCAATTATAGTTTTTACTTATGCAGGCATTAAGCAATTATTATTTTTTGTTCCTAATGCCTGGGGTTATGTTAGTGAAGGCTCATTTAGCTCATACAAAGATTTTTTAGCGGGTATATTCGCTTTTCTGTCTATAACAGTAATTGATTTAGTCCGTAGATATTTAATTATGTACAACGAGTTATCTCAAAATAACAGTTAAAATACAGCTAACAAGAGGCAATTAAATGGAAAATATGGATCACGATAAATTTCAAGGATTAATCAAGCAGCTTTACTCAACAGTGAGCGAGCTAGAAGCCATGTTTCCAGGGCGCCACTTTACGCCAGACGGTCATATGGTCGGCAGTATCGGTGAATGCCTTGTGGCAGATGCATATGGCTTGGAATTAATAACAGCATCGAACAAAGGTTTTGATGCTATAGCCAGAGACGGAAAGGAAGTAGAGATTAAAGCTACTCAAGCAAAGTCAGTGGCTTTTCGTAGTGAGCCAGAACATACAATTATTATTAAAATTCTTCCAAATGGTAAATTTGAAGAAGCTTATAATGGGCCGGGCAAGTTGGTATGGAAGCAGTTCGCCGGAAAGAAAACTCCAAGTAATGGCCAGTTTCAAATATCATTGAATAAACTAAAAGAACTAAATATACAGGTAAGTGATTCTAGTCGTGTGCCAAGAACCGCTTAACAAGGTGATCTTGCCTCGTTCGCTACGCTTACCGGACTTCCGTTTCGGTGATTCGCACCTACACTACGGCCGCAAATTACGGCGTTAATTAGCACGGTCAATATCGAGGTTATTGTGAAGCAAGTAGATCAAATAATAGAGCTACTGCAAGACACTTCATTCCCGCAGGTTGTATTACTTGATGGCGCATGGGGAAGCGGTAAAACTCACTTTATAAAACACCATTTAAAAGCAAAGATTGAAGAACAATTCCGTCAAAAAATTTATTTTTTTTCTCTTTATGGTATTTCTAGTATTGATGACTTTAGAGATAAAATCATCTCATTATCATTAACTGCCAAAGAAGAAGCCTCTGTATTTGCGAAATATTTTTCTAAAGCCATTGATGGTGCAGCAATAAACTTAGGGGAAAGAGGAGTTGGTGCAGTGTTAAGCGGAGCTGCAGGGGCATATAAATATAAATTGTATGGTGAACTTGATGATTGTGTATTGATCTTAGATGACTTAGAACGTGTTGCTGATGAAAAATTAATTAAAAACATTTTAGGTGAGAGTTTAAGCCTAGCAGAGTCAAAAAATATAAAAGTAGTTGTCGTTGCAAATGAAGGAAAACTTAACTGTAAAAATGATATTGAAAAAGTATTTGCAGATAAATATAAATTTAGTTTTACACATGAGGAAGTCACTTCAATCCTTAAAGAAGAATATACAACTCTTAGTGACCAATTAGCTAACGAACTTCTTCTTAACATTACATCTATAAACTCGAAAAATATTAGAGTCCTAAAAAGAGCCATATCAAAATTTACTCGTATTCAACAAGAAGTATCTAAAATAGAAAATGTTGTTCTTGATCTAGCACTATCTAGAATTTTAGGGGATATAGTAAGAATATGCTGTGCAAAGTTTGAGCTCTCTTATTCTAAAGAAAAAATCATTGAGGCTATCGATTCAAGAGTTATTCGTCAAATGAAGAAAGATAGAGGAATAGAAGACAATGAAGAAACTAGTGATTATAAAAAGTTGGATGCAATATTTGCTGGTAGCTTCTATGGTTCTAATGCAAAATTAATAAATTACTGCTGTGATGGGCTTTATGAATTCACAGATTTAAAGATAGAACTAAATTTACCAATAAAGCAGACACTTCTTGATGCCATGAAATCTCCTTGGGTACAAAATCAATTATCTGAAAGCGAGTTTCAAAAGGGGGTGTTATTACTTGAAGAATTCATATCCTCAGAAACTGATGTAGATATTTATGAATGGTTCAGTATTTGTGATACATATATCTATATGCTTACTAACAAAGTTATCGAATCAAAACACTACACAAAAACTAGTTTGTTAGAATTATGTGAGGGCACTCTTGTTAATAGATTTAAGATCACAACTGCAGAAGATGAGTTTGGATATAGATATCGGATTAACTTTTATGATGACGAAGTAAGTAAAAAATTCTACTTAAAAAAAGCTGAACTAGATGCTCTAAAGACAGATAATAAAAATTCGAAATTCTCTCATAACTTTCAATTATCCTGGGCAAATGTAAAGGATGATGTTTACCAAAATTTGATGCATACACCTATTTTTCACAACCTGAGTGTAGAAGCATTAGAAGCAGCTCTTCGTTCTTGGTCTAATGAAGATGTTTATCAGTTCGTTAGATTTATCAAGGAGAGATATAGTTTCAATAATATTGAAGACTTTTTCAAACCAGAATTAGAAACTTTAAAAACAGTATATTTAATGGTAGATGAATTACAAAAAGAGTTAGGTGTAGGGCTAAAAGTTGCGAGTTTACTTGATCTTCATGATAGTTTACTTGAGGCACACTCTAGAATGGAAAGACATTTACCTACGAAAGAGCAAAGTGCTAGTTAACACCTGTAATAAAATTACATGTCATAAGTGAAGGTTTATCAATGACAATAAATTTGTCAGCTTATGGTTATATTTTATGTCAGTATATGGTTATATTTTTTAGCTAAGTTATTGAAAGTTTTAATCGGTCTATGTCAGCTTATACTTGCAGCGACAAAGAGGTTTTTTATTTGATACTAACTTACTGGCATTTTCTAATAAAAGCTCAAGAGTGAGTTGATTATTCAGAGGGTCGAGAGCTGGATAACGAGTAGCTTAACAATAATAAATATGCTGAGTTTTCTTAAATCCCTAACAAGCTTATGCCCCAAAACTTGTTAGCAGCTTTAGCAAGCTAATGATTTTATTTGAATAGAATCTAAATCAAAGTCGTGGCGCTTCGCCCACACCAGACTAAAAG